>DJQL01000088.1:0-28715 GCA_002437565.1 Prevotella sp. UBA6387 | reverse complement strand
ATAAATAATTTAATTTAATCAAAAAAAACGACACGCTATTGCTTTTCTGCATACTTTTGTAAAAAAAATAAAAGACATCGTGCTTTACTTAAATGCAATACCTAATTCACCAATGCCAAAAAGCAGGTGGAAGGCCATTGTTTCAGGATACACACTACTGGCCATTATCATGACAGTGATGCTTTTTTCAAGTTGCGATGACAACCCGAACGGATCGGCAATTCCAACTTGCATACACACGAGTCTGGAACTAAAAACGCAGACTTCGCTCACCAATGCCATATATACGCCCACTAAAGGATTGCCCGCCACGTGGTTCGTGGTGAATATATACAAAGGCAATGAAAGTGGGACACCAGTATACTCCACACAGGTTGGCGTGGAGAAAGACACAAGCAGCATAGCCACGTTGCATCTTGACGACTTGAGCTTGCAGCCAGGAAGATACAATGTGGTGGCATGGGCAATGGCCTGGGACAAAACAGATTCAACATACACGGGATTCAATTTCACAGACCTCTCCAACGTCACGTTCTCACCATCATATTATGGGAACTCTAACGCAAAGGAATGCTATGAGGCGCGCTTCAACATTGACGTGCCAGACACTCTGACAAGCGACACTGTAAAGTTCAACGAGACGATGCACACCCCAATGGCGGCAGTGCAGATTGTCACGACAGATGCCGACGCCTTCCTGCAATCGCAATCCCCCAGCACCGCGACAAGAGCACAGCTGTCAGACTACTCCATCAAATGGCAATACGACCTGTATTGCCCCACAGGATACAATGTCTTACAGGGAGTGCCAAACAAGTCGGAAACGGGCATTGGCTTTTCTTCACCTCTTACAGCCATTTCGTCCCAAGAGGCTTCGTTGGGTTTCGACTACATCTTCGTAAACGGAGAAAAGTCGAATGTTACGCTGTCGCTCTACGTGATAGACAACAAAACACGAAAAGTGGTAAACCAGTACATGGGCATCACTGTGCCATTGGAAAGAGGCAAGGCCACCATAATAAAAGACAATTTCCTTACTAACAAGAAGGATTCAGGAGCAGGAATCAATCCTGGTTTCAATGGCAACATAGACATCACAATACCAGACTAAGCAATTTTATATAGAGAATATATACTTTAATTTTTAATCAAGAAAGTCATGAAAAAGATTCAACTATTCGTTGGAGCTTTGGCGATGCTTGGTTTGACAGCATGTCAAAGTGATGATTTGCAAGGTGGAAAAGGAGATGACACCAGCGTGAGACTTACCGCGACATTGGCTGATGGCGTCGCCACACGCGCCAGCATAGACGACACAGGCAAAGGCACCAAGGCTGATGAGTGCATACTCCAGATTTATGAGAAAGAAGGCGATGGCGACAATGCCACCTACACTCCTTATGGAAGCCAGACAAAGGTCAGCGTAAATGACCTCAAGGCACAATTCTCAAATGTAAGAGTGGTTTCTGGCAAGACTTACAAGTTTGTGTTCTGGGCAGACAACAAGGAGGGCGACTACTACAACGACACCGACCTTAGAAACATCACCATAAAGAATACTGCGGAAAGCCTCAACGATGACAAGCGCGACGCTTTCTTCGGTTCCTACGAAGCCACAATCACAAAAGACATAGACCAAGATGTCGAACTGACACGTCCGTTTGGACAAGTAAACCTGACGACCACCGACTACCAGCAAGTGCCAGACGACAGGAAGCCAAACAAGGTGCAGATTGTATACACCACCGGTGGCTACGAAGGGCTGAACGCTCTAACCGGTGAAACCACTGGCTCACAACTCAAGAACATCACCACTACCACGGCCAACATCATGGACAACTCCAATGGCTACATGGCAATGGACTATCTCTTCGCGCCACAAGAGCAAGATGGAAAAGAAAACCCGGCAATCGTAGACTTCACCACCAATTTCTATAAAGACGGTACCTTGATCACATCCAACAACAAGACAACAAACATACCCGTGAGGCGCAACTACCGCACAAACATCAGCGGAAATCTCCTCACGAATGGAGCTAACCTGAATGTGACCGTGCTGCCAGGATTCTCTGGAACAATCATCACACCTTACACAGACGAGACAACCCTGAACGATGGTGGAAGCTGGATCGTAAACGACGGCACAGCAAGCATAGACCTGTCAAAGGTAGACAACTTGAAAAGCGACCTCAACCTCTACATCAATGGCACTACATCTCCTGTAAACATCCAGTTGGGAAGCAAGGCAGAGAGCGACCATCAGATTAACATCATTGTCCTGCAAAACGCAAAAACTCCTACATTCACCGTGGCAAATGGCGCAAAAATCATCAGCAACTTGAATGTGACGAGCTACAGCAAGGATCCAACTACGAAAGGTATCTTCCTAAATGCACCTATGAAGAATGTCACGTTCTCAGGACTTTATCTCACAAACAAGGGCATGCACCTACAGGCTGCAATGAACAATGTGACCATCACAAAGTGCAATGCCAACATCGTCAATACGGAAAACAACAATGACGTTGATTTCGTGAAAATTGATGGCACTGGCGCAGGCAGTCCAGTCATCACAGGCAGCCTAAATATCACAGACAACACTGTGAATATCGTGACCAAAAATGCAGGAGACGGTTATCTCGCAAATCTGTGGCAACTTACCAAAGGCACTGTCAACATAACAGGCAACCATGTTTCAGGAAACTGTAGCGGTGTGTTTAGCTATATGGCACCAGACAAGATTGATGTGGAAAACAACGATTTCGAATGCGAGAGCAACGGTGTAGTGATACAACGTCCAAATGGTGAAAACATTGTCAAGAACAACACGTTCAAAAACAATACTCTTTCCATATTCTTCTCGCACTTTGAAACAGCGAACAAGCCAACCATTGAAATCACGGGCAACACCATCAACAATGGAATTTACATTGGATATTATAATGAAGCAGGCTGCCATGCCACACTTACAGTAAAAGACAACATAAAGAAAGAAGACGAACACACTACATACAAGAATCTATACTTTACATCTTCTAATCCTGTAACCTTTGAAAATGGTAGCGACTACGCCAATCCATTCAAGGATTGAAAATGCCATTGCTCCAACAAAAAAACGATTTCAATTTTAGAAACCAATAAAACTTGAAAGCGTCCAAACCGCAACACGGTTTGGACGCTTTTTTGTGTTTCCGCTGTAAGGTGTCACTGAATGTTAGCCACCATCCGTGCAATTTCTCATACAAAAACGATGAAAGACGCGTAAAAACTTGCGCATTCCAGCTTTAAGGCTTAATTTTGCACTTGAGATATACGGCAAATTATCAAAACTCAAATCACGACAATAGTTTTCGCTATTTCCCATCATGCAGTATACGTCTGCAAGAGAGAACGTTATGACTTTTGAAGAGTATTTTCTCATCAATATATCATGCAGGCAAATGGTGAAGACAAGAATAACATTTGATTTAGAAAATCCAAATTATCGAAATGTATAACAAAAAAAGAAGCAGCACGGGAAATTGGAAACGCTGTTTATTGGCAAGCTCATTCCTTGTTGCTGGCTCCACGGCGTTTGCGGAAAGCGACATCAGTGGCACAGTGGTTGACGCACAGGGAAACCCCTTGGCTGGCGTGGTGGTGAGAGTGGAAGGAAGCAAGAAAGGCACTATCACCGACGGCAACGGCCACTACTCCATCGACGCAACACCCACGCAACGCCTACAATTCTCGTTTCTTGGCTTCACGAGCCAAACGCTCGATGCCGCGCATGGCAGCCAAGTGGTATTGCAGGAAGATGACCAGACTCTCAGCGAAGTGGTGGTCGTGGGCTACGGCACGATGCGAAGAAAAGACGTGACAAGTTCCATCACCACATTGAAGCAAGACGACCTCAACCTTGGCGTGGTGACCTCGCCTGGCGAGCTCTTGCAGGGCAAGGTGCCGGGACTCGTCGTCACCACCACGGCCGACCCCAACGGCGAGCCTTCGGTCACCCTCCGCGGCGCCTCGACGCTTCGCACGGGCGAGGCGATGCAACCTTATTACATCGTGGACGGGGTGCCGGGAGTAGACCTCTCGTTGGTGTCGCCCGACGACATCGAGAGCATCGACGTGCTGCGCGATGCCACGGCAACGGCAATATACGGCTCAAAGGCCGCCAACGGTGTCATAATAGTGACTACGAAAAAGGGGCACAACGGCTCAGCGCGAATAGGCTATCGGGGATACGCGGCAATGGAAAGCGTGGCGAAAGACCTGGAACTTGCCACCGCCACGGACCTGCGCAACTATGCCAAGGCCAACAACTTCACCCTGCCCGACGACAAGGGCGCCGACACCGACTGGCAGAAAGAGGTGGAGCGCACGGGCTTCAGCCACAACCACAACCTCTCGGTGAGCGGCGGGACGGCCAAGTCGAGCTACAACGTCAGCCTCAACTACCTCAACCGAAAAGGCGTGATAAAGGGCACCGACAAGGAGCGCTTCTCGGCAAGGGCCTTGGCGCAATCGAAAGTGCTGCGCGACAGGCTCAACCTCGCCCTCGGCGTGAACTACAGCCGCACGGAGAGCAACGACGTGCCAAGCGGAGGAGACTGGGGAGAGGGCGTCACCGATGCCATGGCATACTACTCGCCGACACAACCCGTGAGAAACGAGGACGGCAGCTGGTTCAGCTCGTCAAGCGTCACACACTACTACAACCCCGTGTCGATGATCCACGAGGACATGATGAACTATGTGAAGAAGAGGCTGCAAATCACGGGCAAGGCCGACCTGAACCTCATGAAAGGGCTCACGTGGACAGCGCAGTTCTCATATTCAGACAGGCAGAACGTCACGTCCATCTACCACTCCACCAAGTCGCAAATCACGCAAAGCAACGGACAGGCGACCCGCAGCACCTACTTCAGCAACAAGAAGGTGTTTGAGACCTACGCCAACTACCAAGCCAACATCGGCGACGACCACCGTCTCGGGGTCATGGCTGGATACTCCTGGGAAGAGTCAAACCAAGACGACGGCTTCGGCCTCACCGTCAAAGACTTCTACAACGACAACCTGAAGTATTATGACCTCACGTTCGCCAACAAGATAGATGGCATCGACGCCGTGGAGAGCGGCAACCTGTCTACCCTTCGCATGATTTCCTTCTATGGGCGCGCCAACTACTCCTTTGCCGACAAGTACAGCGTCCAGGCGACGCTGCGACGCGACGGCTCGTCGGCATTCGGCAAGAACAACCGCTGGGCCACGTTCCCATCGGTGAGCGTGGCATGGCGACTGAGCGAGGAGAGCTTCATCAGCAACCTCAACGTTTTCGACAACCTATCGCTGCACGCCGGATATGGCGTGAGCGGCAACTCGCTCGGCTTCGACGCTTTCACCGCCTTGCAGACCTACGCCGCCACGGGATGGTTCCAATACACCGACTCAAAGGGGCAGACCCACAACATGCACACCATCGGGGCGACAAACAACTCCAACCCCAACCTGAAATGGGAACGCACGGGAATGTTCAACATTGGCATAGACTTCGGCTTCTTCGGAGGCAGACTGTCGGGAACGGTGGAATACTACGACAAGCGCACCTCCGACCTCATCTATTATTACCCCGTGTCAACCAACCGCTATCCATTCGGCACCATGACGGCCAACGTGGGCGACATCAGCAACAAGGGCGTGGAACTGAGCATACACGCCGTGCCGGTCATGACAAAGGACTTCAAGTGGACCACCGCGCTCAACCTCTCACACAACAGCAACAAGGTGGTGAAGCTCTCCAACCAGACGTTCTCGGTGAACTATATCAACGAGGCCGACTGCATGATCACCGGCAACAACGGCGTATGCGTGCAGCGCATCATGGAGGGATGCCCCATAGGGCAGTTCTACACCTATGAGTGGGCGGGCTACGACGACAACGGCGTCAGCCAGTTCTATGTCCACGACCCTGCCACGGGCGAGCGCACCGGCGAGACGACCACCAAGCCACAAGAGACCGACCGCACGAAGACGGGCAGCGCGCAACCCAAGCTCACCTACGGATGGAACAACACGCTGGCCTATAAGCGCTGGAGCCTCAACGCGTTTTTCCAAGGCGTGATAGGCAACAAGATCTTCAACGCCCTGCGCGCCCAGGGCAACTGCGTGAGCCTCATCTCGCAGGGAAAGAACGTGCTCAAGGAGTGCCTCACCGACCAGAAATATGGCGACGTGAACTCGCAGGCGCCTTCCGACCGCTGGATAGAGGACGGCAGCTACCTCCGACTGTCCACGCTCACCCTGGCCTACGACTTCGGAAAGATTGGCGATTGGGTCAGCGGACTCTCCGTGTACGCCACCTGCGACAACGTGTTCACCATCACGGGCTACAAGGGAACCGACCCGGAGGTGGACCTCGGCGGACTGACGCCGGGCATACAATGGCGCAACATGTATTATCCACACACACGCACGTTCATGATGGGCGTGAAAGTCAACTTTTAATGTTTAAGCTATAATGGCAAAAATGAAATACTTGATGGCGGCGGCCATTGTCACCATGGCTACGGCGTCGTGCACCGACCTCGACGTTGACGTCAAGTCGAAACTCACGCAATACCCCACAGAGTCGGAGATAGCCTTGGAGGGGAAGATGGCCGATGCCTACTACGCCTTCCGCGAGCAGCTCGGCAACAACTACAACCGATACCAGACGTTCTCGTCCGACGAGGCCACGGGCCTGAGTTTCGATGGCGACTACTACGACGGGGCTGAGAACATCAACCCCACCCTGCACACCTTCAACGCGAGCGACAAGCCCCTCAACTGGTGGAGCGACGTGGCCGGAGGCATCACGAGGTGCAACAAGCTCATAAACGAGCTGGCGGAACAGGACAACGCCACCACGAGGCGTTACATAGCCAACCTCCACGCCGTGCGAGCCTTCTACCACTTCATATTGATGGACAGCTATGGCGACGTGCCCATACTGGACAAGATCTTCGACGACAACGAGGCCATTGAGCGAAAGCCGCGCAAGGACGTGGCCGAGTTCATAGAGAAAGAGCTGAAAGAGTGCCTGCCCGACCTGTCCACGGCAAGCGACGCATCCACCTACGGCAAGCCAAACAAGTGGATGGCGGAGGCCCTCTTGGTGAAACTGTACATGAACTGGGCGGTCTACACCTGTGGCGACGTGGCCGACTACGACCCAAGCACCACGGCAAACACTAAGCTCAACGACGCGGTAGCATATTGCGACGACATCATCCTGAGCGGACTCTTCAACCTCTCCGACAACTATCGCAAGAAGTTCCTCTACGACAACGGCGCGCAAATCAAGGACTTCATCTACGCCATGCCCTACGACTGCGTGTCGGCCCAAGGCATGCTCTACGGTCGTTTCCGCACGTTCAGGAAGATAGACCAAGGCTCGCCCACGGGATATTACAACGGACTGATGAAAAAGTCGTGCGCCGGCATCTGCGCCATGAATCCCGAGTTCAGCGACCTGTTCACTCTCGAAGGCGACGAGCGCAACAAGTGCGTGCTGATGGGAAAGGTGTTCATCCACGATGCGATAACGGGCGAGGAGACCTCCACGCCTTACATATACAAGGGCGAGCAACTGGAATTCACCAAGACCATCACGCTGAAAAGCGGCGGCGAGGCACAGCTCAACGCCGGAGCCACGCCCTACGGGTGGCGGCAGGGCTACAGGTCGATAAAGTTTTATCCCAACCCCAACGAGTTTGCCGAGCACGACCGTTATCAGAGCAACGACGTGCCAATATTCCGCTACGCCGACATCTTGCTCGAAAAGGCCGAGGCCATTCTCCGTGGGGCCGACGCCACCAACGGCGACACGCCACAGAGCCTGTTCAACCAGATTCGCGCCTATGTCAACGCGCCATTGCTCGACCACACTCCATCGCTGAAGGAGATTCTCGACGAGCGAGGCCGTGAGTTGTTCGATGAGAACTGGCGACGCAACGACATGATACGCTTCGGAACGTTCGAGAGCGAGTATGGATTCCACAAGGAAGGCTTCGCCTACGCCAACTTCGACAAGCGACGCCGCGTCTTCCCCGTGCCGACCACGGTCATGGAGGAAAACACCAACTGGAAGCAAAACGCTGGTTATTGACCGGAAACATTATCCTTTGCATTAGCTTCATTCCAACTCTTCCCTGCTTGGCAAACGCCGGAAAGATGTTGGGATGTTTTTTTTAGCATACCAAACGGGGCTGGATTTCACGATCGTGAATCCAGCCCCGTTTGGTTTATCCAGGTGTCGCGAAAACACCCTTCGCGATTCAAGCGTAAACGCAACGCGATTCAAGCGTAAACGCGACGCGATTCAAGCGTGAAGGCAACGCGATTCAAGCGTGAAGCCGAAACACGGCCAAAAGCGATTGGAAATGACCGCCAAAAGGCCTATTCGCGCCGCCTTTTTCCTTACCGTTAATCTCAATTTCAATCAGTGGTCAAGGTGAGCCTTGCCGATTGCACGTTGGCGCTGTTGGCTCCAATCATGATGTCGAAGTCGCCCGGCTCAAGCACTGCCTTGCCCTCACTGTCATAATAGCTGAGCGTGGTAGCGTCGATGTCGAACGACACCGCCTTGCTCTCGCCCTTGGCAAGGTGAACTCGCTGAAAGCCTTTCAGTTCCTTCACAGGTCTTACGACGCTCGCAAAGCGGTCTCGGATGTAAAATTGCACGATTTCATCGCCATCACGGTTGCCAGTATTGGTAATGGTGGCGGTTGCCGTAATCTTGCTACCAGCCTTCATCGTAGGAGAGGAAAGCGTCACTGGACCGTAACTGTAAGTGGTGTAGCTCAATCCATATCCGAAAGGATAAAGCGGCCCCTGGGTCACGTCGGTATAGTTGCTCTGGTATTTGCGGAACACCTTGCTGCCATCCTCCACCGGGCGACCCGTGCTGAGGTGGTTATAATATAGAGGCTCCTGCCCCGTGGCGCGCGGGAAACTGTTGACCAGCTTGCCCGTGGGCACCTTGTCGCCAAAGAGCACGTCGCAAATGGCGTCACCAGTCTCCGAACCGGCAAACCACACGTTCATGATTGCCGCCACGTTGTCGTTCTCCCACGAGAGCACTGTTGGGCGGCCAGCGAAGTTGAGCAGCACCACTGGCTTGCCAGTCTTCACGAGAGCCTTGAGCAAGCGAGCCTCAGCGTCGGGCATGGTGAGGTCGGTACGCGCCGAGCTCTCACCGCTCATTTCCGCCATTTCACCGAGACAAGCCACGATGACATCGGCGTTTTTCGCTACTTCAATGGCCTCAGCCAGCATCCGCTTACCATCGCCACGTGGTATAGGACGGCCAAAGCAGACTGCCGCCTGGCGCACGCTGTCGTCGTAGATGTTTGAGCCTTGTGCGTAAGTCACGGTAGCCTTATCGCCGAGATAGCGCTGCATGGCCTCCTTTATGGTGCTGTATTTCTCAGGCTTGTCGCCCGTGGACCAGCATCCTGGCAGGTTGTTGCGAGTGTCGGCAAGAGGGCCTATGAGGGCGATGGAACCTTGCTTTTTCAGGGGCAGGATGTCGTTGGCGTTTTTCAGCAGCACGAAAGTCTGCGCGGCTATGTCGCGTGCCGTCTGGCGATGCTCGGCAGTATACAGTGCCTTCTTCTCGCGCTTTGGGTCACAATAGCGGTAAGGGTCATCGAAGAGCCCGAGCTTATATTTCGCCTCCAACACGCGCCTCACGGCTTGATCCACCTGCGCCATCGTCACCGTGCCGTCGTCGAGGCAAGCCTTCAGCTGGATGAGGAAGGCCGATGAGCACATATCCATGTCGGTGCCGGCTCGCAAGGCCTGCGCCGCGCTCTGCTTCTGATCGCCGAAGCCCCAAGTCGTCATCTCGCCTATGGATCCGTAGTCGGTGACAAGGAATCCGCCAAAGCCCCACTGCTTGCGCAGCACGTCGGTCATGAGCCAGCGGTTGCCCGTGGCGGGCATGCCGTCCACGACGTTGAACGACGACATCACGGAGCCCACGCCAGCTTCAACCGCAGCCTTGTATGGCGGCAAGTATTGGTTGTACATACGCAGGTGGCTCATGTCCACCGTGTTGTAGTCGCGCCCCGACTCCGAGGCTCCATAGAGGGCATAGTGCTTCAGGCACGCCATGAGCTCATTCTTGGCATAGCCGGCTTTCTCGCCCGCGCCTTGATAGCCACGTATGGCGGCCACGCCCATCACCGACGATAGGTAAGGATCCTCGCCATAGCCTTCGGCCACACGACCCCAACGGGCATCGAGAGCCACATCGACCATGGGGCTGTAGTCCCAGCAGATGCCACTCGCCGTGGCCTCCTCAGCCGCCATGCGCGCGCCGGCCTCTATCGCTTGCGAATTCCATGAGCACGCTTGCGCCAAGGGTATGGGCAGCACCGTCTCGTAGCCGTGAATCACGTCGAGCCCGAAGATGAGCGGTATGTGCAAACGGCTTTTCTTGACCGCCACCTCTTGCAAGGCCCTGACCTTGGCGGCGCCCTTGGTGTTGAGCACCGCGCCAAGCATGCCTTTCTCCACCAGCTCCACGAGCGGCGAGTTGGTCTTGGCGCCAGTGGTGAGGTCTGTTCCGGGCATGAGGTTGAGTTGCCCTATTTTCTCCTCAACGGTCATCTTGGCCATCAGGTCGTCCACAAACTCGTTCATGGGCTTCTTTTGCGCATGAAGGGAGAGACATGAGACGACAAGTGATAAACACAGTATTGTTTTCTTCATGATATTATGATATTAAAAGATGTTCGCCATTCGGGTTGCGGACGGGCCGTGCTATTACTTTTGGAACACCCTGACGTAGTCTATCTTCATCGTGGCGGGCAGCGCGGTCTCGTCCACGCCCTTTTGTCCGCCCCAGCTTCCGCCCCAGGCGAGATTTAGGATGACATAGAAAGGCTCAGAGAACGGCCAATAAGTCTTCGTCTTGTTGTCGGGAGTGTAGGTGAAGTATTTCTCGCCATCGATATAGTAGGCCATGTAATCCTCGGTCCACTCACAGGCGTAGGTGTGCCATCCGCCCTCGGCGTTGGCGAGATATTTCTCCTTGTGCTCCTTGGCCGTTCCGCCATTGTTGTAGCCATTGCAATGAATCGTGGACGACACGTAGTTGGGGTTGTAGCCCACTTCCTCCATTATGTCGTTCTCGCCGTCTTCCGGCCAGCTCTTGAAGTTGACAGGCATCATCCAGAAGGCGGGCCACGTGCCCCTGCCCTTTGGCAGCATGATGCGCGCCTCTATCCAACCATATTTCCATCCCGTGTTTCGGCAGGCGTAAACTCGGCCCGAACACACGCGGCCAGCGTCGTTCTTGTAGCACGTGACGCTAAGCACGCCATCGGCAACGCTCGTGACCTTGCCGTCGTTCACGTAATATTGCAACTCGTTGTTCACCCAACCGGCGTTTTGTATCTCATGTGTCCAGTCGGAGCCCAAGCTGGAGCCATCAAACTCATCGTGCCACACCAGCTTGTAACCTTCCGGCACCTTAATGTCATCATTAGGCGGCTCAACCTCCGACGATGACGGCTGCTGCACTACCGGAATGGCTACGGCCTGGATGCCGGACACTATCTTCACGTTGCCAGTGCGCGCGTCCTTGCTGTTGTTGGCCTCGACGGTGACGCTCACCGACCCGCTCTTCGAGGTCGTGCCCGTAGAGCTGACCTTTATCCAACTGTCCTCGGTGTAGGCGCGCCATTCCTTTGGCGCGTCGGTGACGGCCACGGAAAACGTTCCGCCACTGGCCGGGCAGTCTATGTTTGTAGGAGAAGCCGTGAGAGTGGACGTGGCAACGTTGTTTTCGCCACCTCCATTTCCCCCACACGCCGTCAGCGACAGGAACATGAAGAACAACAGGAGCAAATTGCTTATTCTCATAGTATGATAATTATTACAAAGGGCATGCCACAGCCTTAGCGTGGCATACCCTCCTTTGTTTACGTAGTTTTTATTTAGCAGTTTTCTGAATGGTGATATCACTTATGGTGATCACCGATCCGGCGGGCGCACCGCCGAAGTCGAGCACCACGTTGATAGATGACGCATCGGCAGACAAGGCCTTAGCCGGCACCTTTATCTCAGTCTCGCTGTCAGCGACTAAGTCGTGGCGGCCATCGGTGAAGAACACATTGGCGTCGTCGACACTCACCACCTTGAAGGTCATTTGCGGTATGTCGGTGGTGGAATGCACCTTGATGCGCATGTCATAGTTCTCGCCAGCCACAATGGGCAAGAACTTGCCGAGGGTCTCCGTGTGGAAGACCACCTGCGCCTGCCATTGCTGGCTGCTCGCGTCGGGCAACGTCACCTGATACTTGCCGCCGCCAAGGGCCTTGAAGCCTATCGGGTCGGGGTTGGCGGCCCAACTGTCGCCATTGGCATAGTAGAATGTCATCATCGACTCGCTGAAGTTGTCGTCTATCTGCTTCCAGATGTTGTTTGGCGAGTCGTAGGTGTAGACGGTCGGGTCTTCCACCACCTCTGGCAGCTTGGTGCCGTCGTCGTTGGCATGGTCTTTCAGCACGATGTTCTCCACGTTGATAACCGTGTTGTCGGCGTTGCCGCCAAAGTCGAACACGATCTTTATCTGCGACGCGTCGATACCCTTCATGTCGCTCTTCCAGAAGCAGACCGGCTCGCCGGCCTTCAGCGTTGCCTTTTCCGCGAAAAGGAAGTTGTTGTCGTCCGCCGCGTCGGTCACCTTGATGGTCACGCCGTTGTGGTCGGTGTTGGAGGTGAGGATGACCGAGAAGTCGTAGTTGTTGTCCGCCGAGAGCGAGATGCTGGATGGCAATTGCATCTGTCCCTGCCATTGGTCGGTGGTGGCCGTGGGCAGGGTGATGTTCTCATAGTCGTAGCCGTCCATGCTATACGTCGGGTCAGCTATCTGGCTCCATCCCGGAGCATAGTAGAATGAACTTGGCTTGTGGGCTGAGGCTGGTTCGCTGCGCCAGAGGTTAAACTTGCTGTCGGCCACAAAGCCGCCAAAGCCGTTCATCTTGGTCTTGTTGACATGGAAGGTCTGCGTCAGGCTTCCGTCGGAGATGCCATTGCGGTTTTTCACCTTGCACTCCACGGTGTAGTCGCCCGCCTTGCGGTAGTAGGCGGAGTCCTTGTAAGCCGAGGAATAGCGCGAGCCATTGATAATCCACACTGGCGTGACACCTTGAACCGACTGGTCGAAATCGAAGTGTGCCTGGTTTGTGTTCTGGTCTACGGTCACCTTGAAGGCGTCGGCGTAGTCGCCCACCTGCGGCAGACCGTTAGGGTCGGCACCGCTGTAGTCTTCTGGCGAGCAAGCCACAAAGGCCAAGGCCGCGAGACATGTGATGAATATCTTTGTTTTCATGATATTATACTCTTTTTTTATTATCCTTTTTCCCTTGTCACTGAATACTAATAGTCGTTCTGTTGAAGATTTGGATCGGCAGACAATTCACTTTGCGGTATAGGGAGATACTTCTTGCTTTCCGTCCACGAAGCCGTGCGGTTGCCCTCTTCGTCGGGCACGAGCGTCGTGGCGGCCTTGCCCGTGCGCACGAGGTCCCAGTAGCGCTTTCCCTCGCCAAGGAACTCCAAGTGGCGCTCGTTGACAATGGCGTCAAGGTTGACGCTTGTCAGGTTGGCGATGCCGGCACGCTCGCGCAGCATGTTGACATACTTCAGCGCCGTGGAGTTGTCGCCATTGGTGCGGAGCAGCAGCTCGGCGGCGTTGAGCAGGGTCTCGGCATAGCGATACACACGCAGGTTGTTGTTGAAGTTGAGGTCTGCGTCCCAGCCAGCGTCTTTCACGTTCTCAACCAGCGGCAGGTACTTGCCCTGGAAGAGGCCAGTGTTCATGTATCCGGCCTCATAGGTGATGCCATTCTCCTTGGCTACCTTATCGGCATCGAAGATGGACACGTCGCGACGCACGTCTTGCCCGGAGTACATGTCGTAGATGGCATGGCGCACGGGGCCGAAGCCCCAGCCATTGTCAACACCAGCCGCGCCAGACGTCCAACCGCGAGGGCCAAGAAGACGAGGCAGCACCGTGCCGCCCACGGCGAGAGGTGAGCTCCATCCACGCAGGTGGTTGTTGTCGTCGTAGTTGATCTCGTAGATGCTCTCCGAGCACCACTCGCCGCCTTCTGCCCACATGGCCTTGAAGTCGGGATTGAGGGCATACTGCCCACTCTGTATGATCTCGTTCATGTATCCCAAAGCCTTGGGATAGCGGCTCTCGTCGTTTTGATACATCACCAGCTCTGCGTAGACCATGTAAGCGAAAGCCTTGGTCACGCGCCCCTCGTTGCCGGAGGATGCCTTCATCGGCAGCGCGGAGCCGTACTTGTCGAGCACGTCCTCAAGGTCGGTGATGATGTTGGCGTATATCTCATCGGCCTTGAGCTGTGGGGCCTTGTAGTCGCCACTGAGGTTCTGCGTGAAGTAAGGTATGTTGCCCCAGAACTTCCACAGGATCATGTAGTAGTAGTCGCGCAACACGCGCGCCTGTGCCGTGTAGGATTCGGCATGCTCCTGGGTGAGGTCGGAGCCTTGCGTGGCAAGGGCCTTGTCCACATAACCTATGAGGTCGTTGCAACGCTTCACGCCGCTGTACTCATCAATCCACAAAGATTCCAGCGTGTTCTCAGCCGTGGCCTTGAAGTTGAATATCAACTGCCAGTTGAGCATGTCGCTCGCGCTGCCGCCGCCTGGATAGCAGTCGTCGCTCATGATGTCGCTGCAAAGGTTTATTGGCGCGTAGTTGCCGTTGCCCCAGTCGGCCCAGTGGAGAGGGTCATAGGAAGCCGTCAACGCCTCTTGTATGTGCTCGTCGGTGGTATAGTATTCGTTGACATCGTCGGAGGTAGGCGACTCCACATCAAGGAAGCCCTCGCCACATCCCGTCAGCCCGACGGTGGCCAGGCTCATGATGCCAAGAATGAATATGTTATGTTTCTTCATGATGTTTTATAGTTATGTTAGGAAGTGAGAAGTTTAAAGTGTGATGTTGAATCCGACAGTCCATGTGCGGGCTTGCGGATAGACACCATAGTCCACGCCGAGCGACGTGCCACCAGAGGCTATCTCTGGGTCGAAGCCATGATACTTGGTGAACGTGAGCAAGTTCTCGGCGCTGACATAGAAACGCAGGCGCTCCACCATGAGCTTCATGGTAAGGCTCTTCGGGAGAGTATAACCCAAGGTGATGTTCTTCAAGCGGAGATATGAACCGTCGAAGATGTAGAGGTCGCTCGACTGCCAGTTGTTGGCGTCGCCGTTGTATAGGCGAGGAATCTTGTTTGACGTGCCTGGGCCTGTCCAGCGTCCGAGCATCCACGATGGATAGTTGCTGGAGGATATGTCGGTGCGGCGTGTCGCGTCGAATACGTCAACACCTGCCACGCCCTGCCAGAACATGTTGAAGTCGAAGCCTTTCCAGGAGGCGTTGAAGTTGACGCCAAAGGTCCACTTAGGTGTTCCGTTGCCAATGTCGGTGCGGTCGTTGTTGTCAATCTGGCCATCGCCGTTCACGTCCACGAAGCGCACGTCACCAGGCTGGGCGTTGGGCTGGATGGGCTTGCCCTCGGCGTTGACGTAGCTGTTGACCTCATCCAACGTCTGGAAGATGCCGGCTGTCTTGTAGCCATAGAAGAACGGGAATGGGTGTCCGTTCTCGGCGCGGGTGATGGTGCCTATGCCCTGGAAGGAGTCGAGGTCGGCATAGCCAGTCTCATTGCCATATTCCAGGAGCGTGTTGCTCAGGTAAGAAGCGTTGCCCTTGACGGAGAAGTTGGCGTCGGCGACGTGCCACTTGTAGCCAAGCTCAAACTCCACGCCGCGGTTGCGCATGTCGCCCACGTTGCCGATAGGTTTCGACTCTCCCACGTATGAAGGAATGTTCATGGTCATCAGCATGCCGTTGGTGCGCTTGTTGAAATAATCAACGGTGAAGGTGAGCGCCGAATGGAAGAACGCGAAGTCGAGGCCGATGTCGGTCTGCTCGCTCTCCTCCCATTTCAGGTCGGGGTTGGCAAGGCCGCTTGCCTTGGAACCAAGCACAAGACTCGCCGGGTTGCCGAAATAATAGTTGTTGCCAGACGCGGTGTTGACCGTGTAGCGGAAGTTGCCGATGTTGTCGTTACCGTTCTTACCCCAAGAGAAACGGGCCTTGAGGATGTTCAACCACTGTGGCATCTTGAGGTATGGCTCGTTGGCTATGTTCCAACCCAACGACACTGACGGGAAGGTGCCGAACTTATGGTTAGCGCCGAAGCGGCTGGAGCCGTCGCGACGGAGCGTGACCTGGGCCATGTAGCGCTCCTGGTAGTTGTATGACAAACGCCCGAAGAGCGAAGTCATCTTGTAAGGGTCGTATGGGTAAGCGTTCACCGAGTGGTCTACCACGGCGCCGTTCACGGTGCCGTCGTCAGCATAAGTCAGGCGATAGTTTCCGTTGGCGTAAGCTATTGAAGGCTTGAGAGGGTTGACAAGGTATTTCTTGGAGCCGTCAATCTGATAGCCGCTGTATGACAAAGCGCTTTGGCCGAGCACGACGTTGAAATGGTGGTCGCCGAAAGTCTTGTCGTAGGTCAAGGTGTTCTCCACCTGCCATGTGGTGTTGCGGCAGTTGTTGACCGTGGCGCCGGTATACTGCGAGTTGTTGTTGGCCGAGTTGTAGAAAGTCTGCAGCGTGGCCGTCTCCGATCCCCAGAAAGCCATGTCGGCCATATATGAGAAACGGTACTTGAGATTGTCTATCACGCCAAGCTCTGCCGTGAAGTTGCCTGTGAAGTGGTGGCTCCAACTTGGCTGCGATGGTTCGAGGAGCAGGCCGAGAGGGTTGTTCATCTCGTTGTAGGCCGTGCCTGGAATCATCACGATGTTGCCGTTCTTGTCTTTCACGTCATCGTATGGGGTGAGCACGCCCTTGGGGTCTTTTGAGTAGTCGGTATAGGTGTAGCGGTTGTGCTGCGCCTTGGCCGCGTCGCCCGTCACGAAAGGCGGCAAGATTGGTGAAAGGGCAAGGGCCGAGCCCAGCACGGAGCCCCATGTGGAGTTGGCGTCGATGCTCGTGCTCTTGATTCGGGCATAAGAGAGGCTCACGCCGAGGTCGAGCTTGTTGAGGAAGTTGCGCTCCTTGGTCGCGTCGATGACGTTCATGTTGGTGTTGGAGCGCAAGGTCAGACGATTGTAGTTTGACTTGCCGTAGTTTCCGCCAACGATACCTTCCTGATCGTAGTAGCCCATTGAGAGGTAATACTTCACGCGGTCGTTTCCGCCATTCACCGAGACGTCGTGCTTCTGCACCGGCGCGTTGTCGTTGAACACGAAGTCTTGCCAGTCGGTACCCGTGGTGACGGCATTGCCGTTGATGTCTGTCAGATGATATGGGTCAGCATAAAGCGGAGCCTGTCCAGAGTTGACATACTGCTCGTTTTGCAGGATGGCGTAATCGGTGGCGTTGAGTACGTCGCGCTTGCGCCATTTAGACTGCCAACCATAAGAGAAATCGTAGTTGATTTGCGCCTTGCCACTCTTGCCCTGCTTGGTGGTGACAAGCACCACGCCATTGGCAGCACGCGCGCCGTAGATGGCACCTGAGGCGGCATCTTTCAGCACCTCTATGCTCTCAATGTCATTAGGGTTGAGTGCGTCGATGCCCGACGAGCCTTCATAAGGAATGCCGTCGATGATATAAAGTGGGTCCGAATTGTTGATCGTGCCAGTACCACGCACGCGGATACGCGCCGCCGCGCCAGGCTGACCAGAGTTTGACGTCACGTTCACGCCGGCGGCGAGACCTTTCAGCGCGTTGTCGACACGCACAGGAGACGTCTCCGCCAAATCGGACGCGTCGACCTTGGCGATTGAAGCCGTGACGACGCTCTTCTTCTGTACGCCATAGCCGATAACGACAATCTCGGAAAGGCTTTTCTGGTCTTCAAGCAGAGTGATGTGCATGTCGGAAGCGCCTTTCTTTTCCTGCGTCACATATCCTATATAGGAAATGACGAGTGTAGAGCCAGGTTGTCCCTTGAAAGAGAAATTGCCGTCGAGATCCGTGACAGAGCCACGGGAACTTCCTTTCTCCATGACGGACGCACCAACGATTGGCTCACCTGACTTGTCGACGATGGTTCCCTTGAACAAAGCGTCCTGGGCCCATGTCGCAACAGTGCACAGCAGAGCTGCCAATAGGGTTATTAGTCTTGCTTGTTTCATGTGAGTTGAAAATTTAGTTTTTGTTTTCTTGGTTGATGTTGCAAAGATAATAAAAAACGACACACGAAATCAAGACATATTCTTAAAAAGTGGATTCAGCAAGTACACAAAAAAGCGTAAGCCGTTGATTTTCAGAATCAACGGCTTACGCTTATACTTATACAAAAGTAGATGACATTTAAATGTCTTGCCTTTACAAAAAGGCTATCTTAAGGGTTACTTATTACATACAACGCCTTTCTCACGATGTTGCTTTGCTGGTTCATTACCTGGAAATATTGACTCATGTCCCAAATGTCACGGGCTATGAGAGCCTTGAGCTGCGCACGCAGGTAGACGAGTGTACGATCGAGCTCAGACTTGTCCTTTGGCTCTATCTTCTGCTTCTTGCCATCGTTGATGATGCTGTCGACAAGCTGCTGGGGCACGGTGAAATGGTTGAGGTAATCGTCAAATTTTGGATACTTAGCTTTTATCTGCTTGCGATGCGCGTCCATGTACTTAAGGTCGTTGTCTAACACTATTCCCTTCGCCATCAGCTTCCGGTGGAAACCCGTGAACTGCATGGTGTCGAGTGGCACGAAATAGTCTGGCATGATACCGCCTCCCCCATACACTACGCGATGCTTGCGAATGGTATTAAACTTCAAAGAGTCGGCAAAATGAATGCTGTCCGCGGAATAAAGCTCTCCGTGCTTGTAGCGTGTGTCAAGCTCCATGTCATAGTCCTTGCGGTCGCCCTTGACGTATGGCTTCTGTATGCATCGGCCAGACGGGGTATAATAATGCGCGATGGTGAGCCTCATCATGGAACCATCAGGAAACTCCACTGGGCGTTGCACCAATCCCTTTCCAAATGAGCGCCTTCCCACAACGGTGCCCCGATCCTGGTCTTGCAATGCACCTGTTACTATCTCGGCGGCAGAGGCCGTAAACTCGTTTATCAAGACCACGACCTTGCCGTCAACAAGCTTGCCATTGCCGCGCGCCACGTATTCGGCCCTTGGTACCTGCCTACCTTGAGTATAGACAATGAGGTCGCCTTTCCTCAAGAACTCATTGGCAATGTTTACGGCAGCCTGCAAATATCCGCCGCCATTGTCTTGCAAGTCGAGGATGAGATTTTGCATACCCTTGCCTTTAAGGTCGTCGACGGCAGCCATGAACTCGTCGTAGGTCGTAGCACCAAAACTCCCGATGCGTATATAGCCAGTCGAAGGAGCTATCATGTAACACCCATCGATGGTCTTCACTGGTATCTTGTCGCGAATCACGGTGAAATGGAGCTTTTCAGCTATTCCGCGCCTTGCTATCGTGAGTTTGACCTTTGTTCCCTTGGGGCCTCTCAGCCTCCTCATTATCTCCTCACGGCTCATCTTGACTCCAGCTATCGCCGTATCGTTTACGGCTATGATACGGTCGCCAGACATGATGCCAACCTTCTCGGAAGGACCTTTCGCCACGGTCTGGATTACGAGCAGCGTGTCTTCCTGCATGTTAAACTGTATGCCTACACCCTCGAAAGAGCCATTGAGCGACTCGTTCATTGCTTTCGTCTCTTTGGCCGTGGCATAAGATGAATGAGGGTCGAGCTTCTCAAGCATCCCGCGAATGCCATCCTCCACAAGCTTGTTTTGGTCAACGGAGTCCACATAGAAGCTATTTATGGCTATTTCCGCTATTTGCAACTTGCGCAAAGGTGAGTCTTTGCCGAAGTCTAATTTCAATTGTGCCCCTGCCGGAGCCGAAAAGAAAAGAGGCAAGAGCAAAAGCGTGACATACAGGAAAACCTTGATGTGTTTCATTATAATGCGTGTGTGTTAAAACATCAAATGTACTTGTCGCGTCAGTCTATCAAGTCGGTGTCTTGCGGCAAGTCTTCCTCGATGACAAGATTGTCTATGATAAAGTTTTGTCGCTCCATGGTGTTCTTCCCCATGTAGTATTCGAGAAGCTTCTTCACTTGGTCGTTCTTGTGAAGCGTCACTTGTTCGAGACGTATGTCTGGACCGATGAAATGGACAAATTCATCGGGCGATATCTCGCCAAGGCCCTTGAACCTGGTAATCTCCGGGTCGGGTCCGAGGTCACGTATGGCGTTGAGCCTTTCCTCTTCGGTATAGCAATATCGAGTGATGAAATCGCCCTTTTTCTCGTTTTCGGCCAATCGCGCGTCAGCGCTGGCAATGACCTTTTTGCTCTTTATCTTGGAACGACGGTTGCGCACGCGGAAGAGAGGCGTCTGAAGCACATAGACGTGGCCTTTCTTGATAAGCTCGGGATAGAATTGAAGGAAGAAGGTGATGAGCAGCAAGCGAATGTGCATGCCATCGACATCGGCATCCGTGGCCACGATAACCTTGTTGTAGCGCAAGTTGTCGAGACCGTCCTCTATGTCGAGGGCTGCCTGCAAGAGGTTGAATTCCTCGTTCTCGTAGACCACTTTCTTGGTCAACCCAAACGAGTTGAGAGGCTTTCCACGCAACGAGAACACGGCTTGCGTGTTCACGTCGCGGCTTTTCGTAATGCTTCCGCTCGCCGAGTCACCCTCTGTTATGAAGATGCTCGACTCTTCCTTGCGGTCGTCTTTCGCGTCACTGTAATGGACCCTGCAATCGCGCAGCTTGCGGTTGTGTAGGTTTGCCTTTTTGGCGCGCTCGCGCGCCAACTTGGTGACGCCAGCCATTGCCTTGCGCTCGTGTTCGCTTTCCTTTATCTTGTTTTCCAGCACGTCGGCTACGTCCTCCTTGTGAATGTGGAGATAGTTGTCCACCTCACGCTTCACGAAGTCGCCAACATACTTGTTTATGGTCTCGCCCCCTGGTTCCATGAGCGTGGAGCCAAGCTTGATCTTCGTCTGCGACTCAAACACCGGTTCTTCCACGTTGATGGCTATGGCCGCCACTATGCCGTTGCGAATGTCGGTGTACTCATAGTTCTTGTCGTAATATTCCTTTATGGTCTTGGCAATGTGCTCCTTGAACGCGCTTTGGTGCGTGCCGCCCTGCGTGGTGTGCTGGCCATTGACAAAACTGTGGTACTCCTCACCATACTGGTTTGTATGGGTAAAGGCTATCTCTATGTCCTCGCCCTTTAGGTGTATTATGGGATATAGTGGGTCTGTAGTCATTGTGTCGACGAGCAAGTCCTCAAGTCCGTTGCGGCTCTTGATGCGCCTGCCATTATACATTATGGTAAGCCCACTGTTGAGATAGGTATAGTTACGGAGCATGGTTTCCACGAATTCATCGTGGAAAGAGTAATTCTTGAAGAGCGTGTTATCAGGCTCGAAGAATATGTAGGTGCCGTTCTCGTCTTGCGTAGGTTCCGTCTTGTCGCTCTTGAGCTTGCCTTTCTCGAACACGAGGGCACGCACGTTGCCTTCGCGATAACTCTTGACCTCGAAACGCGAGCTGAGGGCGTTTACGGCCTTCACGCCGACACCGTTCAATCCGACGCTTTTCTTGAATGCCTTCGTGTCATACTTGCCGCCAGTGTTCAACATCGACACCGCCTCCACGAGCTTGCCTTGCGGAATGCCACGCCCATAGTCGCGCACTGACACGCGCAAGTTGTCCTCTATGTCAACCTCTATGCGATCGCCGGCATTCATCTTGAACTCGTCGATAGAGTTGTCGATAACCTCCTTTAGCAGCACGTAGATGCCGTCCTCGGGCAAGTTGCCGTCGCCCAATCGACCGATATACATGCCCGGGCGCGTGCGGACGTGCTCCATGTCGGACAGGTGCCGGATATTGTCGTCGGTATATGATGGTGTGGATGATGATGTATTGATATCCTTGTCTTCCATGATTTATCTTGCTCCTGTTATAAACATAAGCTCAATCACTCTCTCAGCCTATGTTCTTGCGATAGCAACGCCTTCTCTTGTGGTTGATATGCTCAAGATTTCCCCACTGGCTCTGCACGCTGTTGTTGTCCTCCATCTCCACGTTGGTCTCGCCCCACTTGAAACCGTAGTCTATGTATCTTGGTATGAGGTCGGCGAAAAGCAGGGCATTGGCTCCCTTGGTGCGGTATTCTGGCAAGAAGCCTATCAAGAGCAGGTCCACGCCTTCGGTCTTGTGCCATTTAAGCGCTCTCAGCACATGCCACCAGCCAAACGGGAACAACCTGCCCCTGTGACACTTCTGCATGGCACGAGCCATGGATGGCATGGTGACACCCACGCCGATAAGCTTGTCGTCCTTGTTGCCATCAACCACGAGGGTCACGAGATTGAGGTCGAGCATGGGCAGATACGACTTCACGTATTCGTCTATCTGGCGCTTTGTCAGCTCAACATAGCCGTAGAGATTCTTGTATGTCTCGTTTATGAGATTGAAGATGTCGTAAACTATGCTTTTCTCCTTTACGTCTTTCTTCGTTATCTTCTTGATGTGTAGGTTGTACCGCTTCTCTATCATTGCAGAGAGCTTGGCAAACTTCTCCGGGGTCTTCTCCGGCATGGGGAGGTAATACTCCACATAGTCGTTGTCCTTGACCCATCCGCCAAGCTTCTCCATGTGTTCCGGATAGTAAGGGTAATTGTATATCGTGGGCATGGTGCCAAGCTTGTCGAATCCCATTATGAGCATTCCCTCCGGATCCAGGTCGGTAAATCCAAGCGGCCCCACCATGGCCGTCATGCCCTTGCTCTTGCCCCACGCCTCCACGGCGTCGAAGAGAGCTTTTGATACCTCAATGTCGTCGATAAAGTCTATCCAGCCAAAGCGCACGTCTTTGTTTCCAAACTTTTCGTTGGCGCGCTTGTTGATGATGGCGGCCACACGGCCTACCATCTTGCCGTCTTTGTAGGCCATGAAATACTCGGCCTCACAGAAGTCGAAAGCCACGTTCTTGTCACGGCTAAGCGTGTTCATGTCGTCAAGGAACAAAGTGGGGGCATCGTAGGCATTTCCCTTATAAAGATCGTAGTGGAAATCTATGAACTTGGCAAGATCCCTCTTGCTTTCTACTCGTTTAATCGATATCGACATCTTGAATAAAACTGTGTTTTCTAATGCTAATTTGTTGGAGTCTAAACATTTAGTAGGCAAAAGTAATCAAAAACAGGGAAAAGACAAAGTGGATTTGCATTTTTAAGACAAAAAAAGCTACTTAATTGACCTTACATGACTATTTTGCCTCAAAATCGTTCATCTTGACGAACTTTTCCTTTATAGTCTTCCTGCCTCGGAAAATGTTTATTTTCACTTGCTCTTCGGTCATGTCGAGCAGCTGCGCTATCTCCTTGTACGACTTCCCCTCAAAGTCACGAAGCTGTATGCACGACTTCTGTCTCTCGGGCAACGAGTCGACGATATGGCGCACCATCGCCATTTGGTCATTGACAACGGTTCGCTGCGAAGGGGTATAAGAACTGTCGGCACGATCGTTTTGCGAAACGTCGAGGCTCTCGCTGCGTGAACCCACGCTCCTGACATAATCGAGTGCCTTGTTGCGGCAAATGGTAAAACAGAAAGCCTCTATATTGTCAATGTCGGTCCACGATTCTCGGCGATTCCAAACCTTTATCAGCGTTTCCTGCACAATGTCCTCCGCCTCGGCACTGTCGAGCGTGATGCGCAGTGCCAAGCGATAAAGCTGGTTTTTCAGCGGGAGGATATCATTCTGGAAACTTATCATTTATGTCATTCTATCGTGGTGCCGCCATTGGAGCCTAACGCCTCAGCCTTGGTGATAATGACGCGCCTCACGCCCTTGGCCACCGCTGCGAGGGCGTTCTCAATCTTCGGTTTCATGCCGCCGCTGATTGTGCCGTTGGCGGTGAGCGTCGCGAAGTCGTCCTTGGTTATCACTGGAATCACGCTGCCGTCGTCTTCAGGGTTGGCCAGCACGCCAGCTTTCTCAAAGCAATAGACGAGCGTGACATCAAAGAACGGAGTCAACGCCTTGGCCGTCTCCGCGGCTATGGTGTCGGCGTTGGTATTGAGCAATAAGCCTTTGCCGTCGTGGGTAAGCGGAGCCATGACAGGTATGACACCACGCTCCAGCAAGGATGCGAGAGCCTGCCCGTCCGCTTGGTCAACGTCTCCCACGAAACCATAGTCGACACCATTTCTCGGTGGTCTACGGTGACTGAGCATCACGTTCATGTCGGCACCAGTGAGCCCAAGCGCGTTGACGCCGCGCGCCTGAAGCCGCGCCACGATGTTCTTGTTGACCAATCCGCCATAAACCATCGTCACCACTTCGAGCATGTCGGCATCGGTGACTCGACGACCGTCCACCATCTTCGTCTCTATGCCCAAGGCCGACGCCACCTTCGTGGCCCGTCTGCCTCCTCCGTGGACAAGCACCTTTGGGCCGTCCAAGCCCGCGAAACGGTCGAGGAGATCGTTGAGACGGTCATTGTCTTCAACAATGGCGCCGCCAACCTTGATGATGGTAATATTCTGCATGGTGTCGTTCTGTTTTATAGTATGGTTCATGTAATCGAGATTATCCGGTTACGTCTACGGGCCTTATTCAAGATACGTGTAGCCGTAAAGACCTGAGCGATAGGTGGCGAGGAACTCCTTGCCCTCTTCCAGCGACAGTTTGCCTTCTTTCACGCCCTTGGTGACCCACTGCTCAAGCTGTCGCACGAGTTTCTTTGGATTATACTGCACATATTCGAGCACCTCTTCCACCGTCTCGCCGTCTATTATCTGGTCGATGTGGTAGCTGCCGTCTTTCACGGTGATGTGCGCCGCCGTGGTGTCGCCAAAGAGGTTGTGCATGTCGCCAAGAATCTCTTGATAAGCCCCCACCAGGAAAGCCCCGATATAGTATGGCTCACCCTTCCGCAACACGTGCACGGGGAGCACGCTGCTCTGCGAGCCTCCCACGGCGAAGTTGGCCACCTTGCCGTCGGAGTCGCACGTGATGTCCTGTAAGGTACAGTTGCGCGTGGGTTGCTCGTCGAGCCGCTCGATGGGCATTATGGGGAAGAGCTGGTCTATGCCCCAGCAGTCGGGGAGCGACTGGAAGAGCGAGAAGTTGCAGAAATACTTGTCGGCAAGCAGCGTGTCGAGGCCGCGAAGCTCATCGGGCACATGCTTCATCCGCTTCGCCATGACGTCTATCTCGTGACAAACGCTCCAATACATGGCCTCCACCTCGGCGCGCGTCTTGAGATCCACCATGCCGTGGGCGAACATGTCGAGACAATCTTCGCGTATCTGGTCGGCGTCGTGCCAATCCTCAAGCATCGACTTCGGGCTGATGTGGCACCATATCTCGTAAAGGTCACGCACGAGCTGGTGGTCGGTCGGCTTGGCCTCAAACTCTTCGGGCATCTCCGGCAACGACGCCACGCCAAGCACGTCGAGGATTAGCACGGAATGGTGGGCGGCAAGCGAGCGCCCGCTCTCGGTGATGATGTTTGGATGGGGAATGGAGTTCTTGTTGGCTATGTCGACAAAGGCATACACGCAGTCGTTGATGTATTCCTGGATGGAATAGTTTACCGAGCTTTCAGAGTTGCTCGATCGTGTGCCGTCGTAGTCTACGCCAAGTCCTCCTCCACAATCCACATACTCTATGGCATACCCCATCTTCCTAAGGTTGACATAATATTGTCCGGCCTCGGTCAGGGCGTTCTGTATGCGGCGTATCTTGGTAATCTGCGAGCCTATGTGAAAATGTATCAGCTTCACGCCATCGTGCAATCCATAGTCGTCGAGCCTGCGCAAAGCCTCCAGCAGTTCGGTTGGCGTGAGGCCGAACTTCGACGCGTCGCCGCCGCTCTCCGCCCATTTGCCCGAGCCAGACGAGGCCAGCTTAATGCGTATGCCGATGTTGGGCATCACCTTCAGCCGCTTGGCGGTCTTGGCGATGACGTCTATCTCGTTGAGCTTCTCCACAACTATGAAGATGTGCTTGCCGAGCTTCTGGGCGAGTATGGCAAGCTCTATGTAGCTCTCGTCCTTGTAGCCGTTGCAGATGATGAGCGAGTCGCTCTTGCACTGCTGCGCTATCACGGCATGCAGCTCTGGCTTGGAGCCCGCCTCAAGGCCAAGGTTGAACTTGCGGCCGTGGGAGGTTATCTCGTCGACGACAGGCTGCATCTGGTTCACCTTGATGGGATAGATGACGTAGCTCTGCCCCTTGAAATCGTATTCCTTCTTGGCTTTCTCATAGCACGACGCCATCTTCTCTATGCGGTTGTCGAGGATGTCGGGAAAGCGCAGCAACACCGGTGGCATGACATCGCGGAGCGCCAAGTCGTCCATCACCTCGCGCAGGTCTATCTTCACGTCGCTTTTCACCGGCGACACGTAGACGTGGCCTTTCTCGTTGATGCCAAAATATGAGGTGCCCCAACCATTGATGTTGTAGAGTTCCTCAGAGTCTTCTATTGTCCACTTCTTCATTATATTCCCAATTCGCCGCGTATGGCGTCTACTGTTGTTTTTATTTTTTCCTTATTGTCCATTAATGACACGTCTACTACGTGTTTCGCCTTTTCATAAAACGGCTCACGCTCCTTGAGCTGAGCCTCTATGAAGGTCTTAACCTCATCGGGGGTCTTGTTGAGCAGCAGCGGCCTGACGGTCTTACCCATCTTGAGGTGCTTGTAGAGCACGTCGGTGGAGCACTTCAGGTATACGGTATCGCCCTGGTCGTTGATGTAGTCGATGTTGTCGAAAAAGCACGGCGTGCCGCCACCGCACGATATGATGACATCCTCAAACTCAGCCACCTCGTGCAGCAGGCTGTGCTCTATCTTGCGGAAGCCTTCCTCGCCTTTCTCGTCGAATATTTGCTTCACGGTGCAGTGCATGCGCGTCTCTATGTACCAATCGAGGTCATAGAAGGGCAAGTCAAGCTCTTGGCTGAGGGCATGGCCGACGGTGGTCTTGCCCGACCCCATGTATCCGATGATGATGATTCTCTTCATGTGGCGGTCAGCTTCTGCGCCCCCTCCGCGGCTTTGGCTCTGGCGCGTTTTTCACGATGTCCATGCACTCCTCGTAGGTCAGGTCGCCGGCGAGGGCACGGTCGTGAAGCTTCTTGTCTACGTGGTAGTTCTTGCCGTCGTAGGCTATGTATGGCCCAAAACGACCCTTGAGCAGCTCCATCTTGGCGTCCTCGTCGAAAGTCTTGATATGGCGCTCTTTCTCCGCCTTGCGCTTGGCCTCGATAAGCTCTATCGAACGCTCGAGGGTTATCGTCATTGGGTCCTCGCCCTTGGGTATAGACACGTATTTCTTGTCGTGCAGCACATAGGGGCCAAAGCGTCCCGCGCCGATGGTGACGTCGGTGCCCTCATACTGGCCGACCTTGCGTGGCAGCTTGAACAGCTCCAGGGCTTCATCGAGGGTGATGGTCTCTATGCTCTTGTCTTTTGGCATCTGTGCAAACAGCGGCTTCTCCTCGCCGCCGGCGGCGCCAATCTGCACCACGGGGCCGAAGCGTCCTATCTTAACGAACACGGGCTTGCCGCTCTTGGGGTCCACGCCTATCTCTCGCTCGCCAGCCTTGTGCTCGGAGCGCTGGTTGATGACCTTCTCCACCTGCGGCTCGAAGCTGTCGTCAAACTTGTGGAGCATGTCCTTCCAGTCTTCCTTGCCCTCAGCTATGCGGTCGAAGTCGCCCTCCACCTTGGCGGTGAAGTTATAGTCCATTATCTCGGGGAAGTTGGCTTGCAGGAAGTCGTTGACCACGGTGCCTATGTCGGTAGGTATGAGCTTGCCGCGCTCCGAGCCGGCGAATTCCACCTTTTTCTCCTGCTTTATCTCATCGCCTTCCAAGGTATCGATGGTGTAGGGGCGCTCCTTGCCTGGCTTGTCGCCCTTGACCACATACTCGCGCTGCTGTATCGTAGAGATTGTGGGGGCGTAGGTTGACGGGCGGCCAATGCCGAGCTCCTCGAGCTTGTGCACGAGGCTGGCCTCGGTGTAGCGCGCTGGGGCTTGGGTGAAGCGCTCTGTGGCGGTGATTGTCTTGCGGGCAAGGCTCTCGCCCACTGTCACCGCCGGCAAGATGTTGGCGCCTTCCTGTTTAGCGTCCTGTGCCTCATCGTCGGTCGATTCGCGATACACTTTCAGGAATCCGTCGAAGACCACCACCTCGCCGTTTGCCACGAAATGCTCCGCGCGGTTGTCAATGTTCACCACCGCCGTGGTCTTCTCTATCTTTGCCTCTGCCATTTGCGAAGCTATGGTGCGCTTCCAGATGAGGTCGTATAGCCTGCGCTCCTGCGATGTCCACTCGCCCTTGTCGGCGTTGGCGAATGTGGGGCGAATGGCCTCGTGGGCCTCCTGCGCGCCCTTCGACTTGGTTTGAAACTCGCGGTTGCGGACGTAGTCCTCGCCATAATCTTTCATTATCTCGTCCTTGCAGGCGTTCAAGGCGAACGACGAGAGATGCACGCTGTCGGTACGCATGTAGGTGATGCGTCCGCTCTCGTACAGCCTCTGGGCTATCATCATGGTCTGCGACACCGTGAAGCCGAGCTTGCGGGCCGCCTCTTGCTGCAA
>DJQL01000056.1:6730-6949 GCA_002437565.1 Prevotella sp. UBA6387 | reverse complement strand
CACCGTTGCTCTTGTTGACGAGCGCCACGAAGAAGCGCGGGTATCCCGTGCGGCGCTGCTCAGCCCACGCCTCGTTTGAGAGCGGGAAGAGAGCAATGTACTTCTGCGTCTGTATGCGTGCGAGCTGGTCTTCCTTGGAAGCGGCGTTGTCCCATTTCACGCCAAGGAGATTCACAGCCGCGCAATTGTTCCTGCTATTGCCCGGATCCACGTAGTCGG
>DJQL01000056.1:4219-6645 GCA_002437565.1 Prevotella sp. UBA6387 | reverse complement strand
TTGTCCACGTTGGCCCAAGAGCCCTTGTATGCAAGCTCGTTCTTGATAGACAGGCGTATGCCTTTCTCGTAGAGGCTCTGCACGCTCTCAGAGCCGATGTCCCAGCGCAGCTTAGCCTCGGCGAGCAGGAAGTAGGCCTCGGCAGCCTTGAATATAGGCAGAGGCACGTTGTAGTCGCCAACCCACTGCGACATCTTGTAGCCGTAAGAGCCAGAGCTGCCCTTTTGCGCCATGCCGCTTGCGAAACGTATTCCGCAATAGGTGGAGCCGGCAGGTGTCACCTCGCCCTTCTCGTTGGTTATCTCACCAGAGTTCTTGGTAATGTAGAGGGGCAGGCGTGGGTCTTTCATGCCCACGAGCAGGGTCACGAGGTTGGCGTTCATGCCGCAGTCTTGCCAGTCGAACATTCGCTTTAGCTCGTTAGACTGGTCTTTCACCACTATGTCTTTTCCACTCACGGCGAGCGTGCTCGAAGCCGCTTGCGTGGCTATGGCCTTGAGGTCGTAGCCGTCGGCCTTCATCTCAGCCTCACGCTTTGAAAGACGCAGGGCCACGCGCAGCTTCAAGGTGTTGGCCATCTGAATCCACATCTGCGGGTCTCCACCGCCCCACGTGTCGAACGTGGCGAGGTTGGCCTTGTCTTCCTCGCTCATCGCGGCAATGTCGGTAGTGGCAGTGCTGAGGTCGTCGAGAATCTGCTCGTAGAGCTTTTGCTGGGAGTCGAAGTCGTAGTATTCCTCGCTCTTGCCCTCAAGAATCGAACTGTATGCCAACGGCCCATAGGCATCCGTTGCGGTGATGGTGCCGCACGCTTGCACCACGCGCATAACCCCGGAGAGACCCTTCTGACCCTTGGCATCGCAAGAGGTTATAATTCGGCGCGTGTTGTTGAAAATGTGCAAATAGAAGTTTTCATACATGCCGCCACTATGTCCGCGGTTCTCACCCATATCGCAGTTGGTGAAGTTGCCGTGAGGCGTCTCGAAATAACCTCCGTAGAGGTCAATCGTGAGGTTGGTCCAAAACTGGAACATGTTTTGGTGGGGCGGGTAACAATAGTTCATAGGCTCAGCACACTGTGCCGAGAACGGCAAGTCGTTGGGGTCCACTTGCGTCTTGTTGGTGTTTAGATCCTCGAAATTGTCGGTGCAGGAGCTTAGCATGCCCACCCCTAATGCAGTGACCGCCATGAACGAGGCGGCAACAATGATATTTCTCTTTTTCATAATGGTTTTCCTTTTAGTAATAAGTCTTGTTTTAAACCTAAGCAGTCCTGGTGCGACTTAGAAGTTGAGCTTCAGGTTCAAGCCCATGCTCCTTGAAGACGGCAGGTTGAATATGTCTATCCCCTGCACACCATTGCCAGTGCCCATGGACACGTCTGGGTCGCAAGGCGCGTCCTTGTAGAAGAAGAAGAGATTGCGTGCTATGAGAGCCGCCGTGAGGTTCTTGCCATTTCCGAAGAGGTTGCGGAAAGTGTAGCCGAGGCTCACCTCGCGCAAGCGCACGTTGGTGCCCTTATACACATAGAACTCCGTGGCGTATGGGCTATTGAAATTGGATGAGCCAACAGTGGAATACCAAGCCTGTGGATCAAACTCCACTCCGTCAACCACTACCTTGCCCGCGTCGCGCGCGTCGCCAGAGCGCTTGGACACACCCCATCCATCGAGAGCGGCTTCCGTGCCGGATACTACCCTGCCACCAAACTTGCCGTCTATGAGCAACGACAACGTGAAATCCTTATAGTGGAAAGCGTTTGACCAACCGAAGTTGACCTTGGCGTTCATGTTGCCAACATACTTCATCTCGTCGTTGCTGTCTCCCAGCACGATAGGCTCGCCATTGTCGTTTTTCACCGGTTTGCCAGCTTCGTCGCGCTTGATTTGGCGCACGTAGAGGTCACCGTAAGAGCCACCCTCCTTCAATATGATTTTCGCTCCCGACCACGATGCTATCGTTAGGCCGTTTGCCAAGCCTTCCACAAGCTCCTTGATCTTGTTCTCGTTGTATGAGATGTTGAAGTTGGTGCTCCAAGAGAAGTCGTCGTTGAATGCCTGATACCATCCCGCGCTGAACTCAAATCCTGAGTTCTGCACGTTGCCGGCATTGACATAACGGTTGCGGAGCCCCGACTCGTAAGGAGCCGATACCGAGAAGAACTGGTTCTTGGTGTTGGTCTTGTAGTAGGTGAATGCCACGTTGAGGCGGTTTTGGAAGAACGCGCCATCGAATCCGACCTCAAACGAGTGGGTCTTCTCAGGCTTCAACGTGCGGAACGGTGCCTTGTCGGGAGCGGAAATGGCTCCTGCCGTGCCGAGAGTGTAGCGAAGGTTGCTCATGTAGATTGGCACGTCGTTGCCAACGATAGAATAGCTTGCGCGGAACTTGAACAAGTCAACGTTCTTGCCCATGTCCACAAACTT
>DJQL01000056.1:0-4117 GCA_002437565.1 Prevotella sp. UBA6387 | reverse complement strand
AGGTCGAGGAACGCGCCATCCTTGTAGCCTATCTGCGCCGTGGCGAAAACGGCGTTGAGACGCTTCTCGGTGTTCATGGCGTCGCCAGAGCCAAGCGTTGAGAGATTGCCATAGAAGTTGTTGGGAGTGAAGATGTTGGGATAGTAAATGTTGCCGTTGCCTGGCGACTTGTATTGGCTTCCCTCACCCCAAAGGTCCACGTGAGATGTCTTTGTCTTGGTGAAGCTCGTGCCAGCGGTGGCCGTAACCATCCAGTCGTTGAACGTGTGTGTGTACGAGGCGAGCAAGTCACCATAAAGCTGGTCGCTGAAATAGCGGTTGTCTTTCATCCTGCCCATAGGGTAGAGGTTGCCTATGCTCGATGCGTAAGCATTGTGCACGAAGTGCTCCTCACCACGCTCATAGCGCATGCGTCCCTGTATGTTCAAGTCGGGAGTTATGTCCCATTTCACGGTGCCGCCAAACTCATAGCGGTTGCGGTCGGAGACAGGGCTCGCGCGGTTGATGAGCCAATATGGGTTGCTGAATTGCTGCTGAGTGGTGTTTGTCCAGTTCTGGATGTCGCAGCCTCGTGATGCGTCATAAATCTCGTAGTTGTCCTTGTAATAGTCCCAGTCGGCACCACGTGGGAAGAGGTAAGCACCCGTGAGAGGATTCCACAGGTATCCTGCGGCTGCCTGGTTCTTCACGTGCTGGTTGTTGAACTTAGCCGAGAAATCCACATGCACAGTGTTCAATACCGTGAAGTCGACCTTTGAGGCCAGATTGTGGCTTCTGTACGTGTTTTGTGGGGTCATGCCCTGCGAATAGACATTGCTATAAGAGAAGTAAGCTTTGAAGTTTTCCGTGCCGCCAGCCAGAGACACGGAGTTGTTGGTCGTGAACCCAGTCTGCAGATACTCCTTGGCATAGTTTGTCGCCTTGCTCGTGAGTTTGTCGCCCCATGAGAACGTACCGTCCTTGCCACCGCCATAGGTCTCTTGAAACTCCGGCAAGGTCATTGGAGTGTCCATTGTGGTGTTGCTCGACACATTGATGGCCACCTTTCCTGCCCTACCCGACTTGGTAGTGATCATTATCGCGCCATTGGCTGCCACCGCGCCATAGAGAGCAGATGCCGCCGCGCCCTTGAGGAGGGTTATCGAGGCGATGTCGTCTGGATTGATAGTAGACATGACATCTCCACCGTCGCGCTCGCCACCATAGTCGCTCGACACCTGCGACGATGTTATGTTGGTCATTGTCGGCACGCCATCGATGACGATGAGAGGCTGGTTGCTGCCCGATATCGACTTGTTGCCGCGGAAGAGGATCTTAGAGGCACCACCGGCACCAGTGGAGTTTGGCGTAATCTGAAGACCCGCGCTCTTGCCCTGAAGCGAGTTGATCATGTTGATAGACTTGATGTCATTCACGTCCTTGCCTCCCACGGTCTGGGCCGAGTAGGTGAGCGTCTCAGACTGACGCTTGATGCCCATGGCCGTGACCACTATCTCCCCGAGGCTCTCCGCACTTGGCACCATGGTGACATTGATGGTCTTGCGGTTGCCAACTTGATGCTCCACTGTCTTCATGCTGACATAGGAAAACACCAACACATCGTTTTCTCCAACCTGAATGGTGTAGTTACCGTTCACGTCGGTCAACGAGGCGTTTTTGGATCCCTTCACCGACACTGTAACCCCAATCAATGGGTCGCCCATCTCCTTGTCCTTAACGAAACCGGACACCGTATGCGTCTGGGCATACGCACCCGTCAGAAACATTCCTATCAGGAACATAACGACGACAAGAAATGATCTCTTCTGCATAGTCAAAATGTTATAGGTTGTAAAGTTAATGGTATAATTTTCGCAAATATATGAGAGATTTCTAATATTGTCCGCCTTATCAAGTTAATTAAGGTTAACCACAAGGTAAAAACGTTATTTTTTAACACTTTAAGAAATTGCATGCGACGTGCTTGCGCAAACAATTGAAAAATTCAAATGCGCTTGAAAAACACACAAACTAAAACATCAAGCGCATTTGAATATTGCACGGAGCGGGACTCTACAAAATCGCGATTCCGCTTATATCATCTTCAGCAGCTCGCGCATGCCCTCCGACGCGCCTTTCTGAATCTGCGTCACGTTGCTGTCCACGCTCACGGGATTGGGATCTATGAGATAGACCGGAACGCCCTTTGGCACGAACTGCACAAGTCCGGCGGCAGGATAAACCACGAGCGACGTGCCTATGATTACGAAGACGTCGGCCTCAGACGCTGCCTTGGCCGCCGGCTCGAGCATGGGCACGCTCTCGCCAAAGAACACTATAAACGGGCGGAGCAGCGAGCCGTCGCCAGCTTTTGAGCCTGGCTCCACGTCGTTGGTGTCGGGAGTGAGTTCCTTTATGTAGCGTGGGTCGTATGGGTCGCGGCTCGAGCACACCTTCGTCAGCTCCCCATGGAGGTGGATAACGTTGGTCGAGCCAGCCTTCTCGTGAAGGTTGTCCACGTTTTGCGTCAATACGGTCACGTCGTAGTCCTTTTCCATCTCCGCTATAAGCTTGTGGCCCTCGCATGGTTGCGCGTCCCACAGCTTGCGGCGCAGCTTGTTGTAAAACTCCGTAACGAAGTCAGGGTCTCTCTCCCACCCCTCATGGCTGGCGACCTTCTCCACCGGATAGTTCTCCCACAACCCATCGTTGCCTCGGAATGTCTTGAATCCACTCTCCACGGACATTCCGGCACCTGTCAAAAACACCACTTTCTTTTTCATACCTCAAATATTTTCCGCTTATATTCAATAATTTCCACAAAAATACTAAAATAATATGATTATGCTATCAAAAAAGCGTAACTTTGTGGAACAATATTTCTTCGACACAAAAATTAAACAGAAAATAATGGACAAAGTAAGCTACGCCCTTGGCATGAGCATCGGGCACCAATTGCAACAGATGAACGCCACTGACCTCAACATCAACGATTTCGCGCAAGCCATCACCGATGTATTCAACGGAAAAGCCACGCTCACCGACACTGAGGCTCAGGCCGCTGTGCAAGACTTCTTCAGCCAGAAAGCCGCTGAGCAGGCAAAGGCTGCAAAGGCAGAGGGAGAGAATTTCCTTGCCGAGAACGCCAAGAAGGAAGGTGTGAAGACCTTGCCGTCCGGCCTGCAATACAAGGTGCTGCGCGAGGGCGACGGCCGTAAGCCATCAGCCACAGACCAAGTGGAGTGCCACTACGAGGGCACGCTCATCAACGGCCAGGTGTTCGACTCCAGCTACCGCCGTGGCGAGACAGCCACTTTTGGTCTCAACCAGGTCATCAAGGGATGGACAGAAGGCCTGCAGCTCATGCAGGAGGGAGCCAAGTACCGCTTCTTCATCCCCTACAACCTCGCTTACGGTGAGCAGGGAGCCGGACAATCCATCCCTCCATACGCCGCCCTCATCTTCGACGTGGAGCTGATAAAGGTGAAGTGAGGCATACGGATATGGACAATCGAGTAATAACCGAAGAAGAAAGGGGAAACCAAAAAATCCGAAAGGAGAAACTTGGCGGATATTTTCTCGATATGTCCAAGCTTACGTTCGGAGCTGTCGTTTTAGGAGGTATAGCAACTATATTTCACAATAGTTCATGGGTTGAAGCCATATCTATATTAATAGGCTGTGCAATGACAGCCATCTTCGGCATGATAGGAAACAACTTTCTTAAATTGAAATAAACATGGGATTGCTACTTGTTTTTACTATTGGGTTGATAAGCGGAATCATTCTGCTTGCGTGGATGCATACCCCTAATGGAAAACGATGGGTTGAAGGATATTAAGACAGGAAAACATAACAAAAGATAACATAAAATGAAAACATTGAAGACTTTGGCCATCATGGCCACCGCCGCCTTGGCTTTCTCGGCTTGCGGCAACTCGTCGGCTCCAAAGGCTGACCTCAAGACTGATGTAGACTCCATGAGCTACGCCATCGGATTACTGCAGTCGCAGTATGTCCGTCAGGCCATCCAGCAAGGCCAGGTCATCGACACCACTTACATCGATGATTTTGTGAAAGGCATCAACGAGGGCGTGAACGCCGGCGACGACAAGAAGAAGGCCGCTTACATCATGGG
>DJQL01000075.1:14591-25271 GCA_002437565.1 Prevotella sp. UBA6387 | reverse complement strand
AAACTACAAGGTGTCAACAGTAGGACTGAACGCGGGGCCATTTCACGGATTTGGCATCAAGCTCCAAATGTCACAAGAGGGAAGCAACGCGAGATTTGACTCCAGCCTGACATACAATCTGGGCTTTTAGGACTGTGCAGTACGGCGTATAGAGGCAACCAACAAATGCAAAAGTAACACCTTGGAAGAACAAGGATGCGATTTTATCACAGCAGTTATAAGTTGTCTGCATAATATAACAAGCATTAAAAAAGCGCAATAATTGCACTACTTATTCAATTTAATAGTAACTTTGCTTTTGTAATAATTACAACAAACAACAAAGCATCATGAAAACAGTTTATGACTTCTGTCTTAAAGACAAAAATGGAAACGAGGTGAGCCTCAACGAATATAAAGGCAAGGTTCTTCTCATAGTAAACACGGCCACAGGTTGCGGCTTCACTCCACAATATGAGGACTTGGAGGCTATGTATCATCGCCTGAAAGACAAGGGCTTGGAGATTCTCGATATTCCTTGCAACCAGTTTGGCCATCAGGCTCCTGGCACAGACGCAGAGATTAAGGAGTTTTGCACAGTGAAGTTTGGAGCAGATTTCCCACAGTTTAAGAAGAGCAATGTGAACGGTGAGGGCGAGCTGCCACTATACACATGGCTGAAGGCCGAAAAGCCATTCACAGGTTCATACGAGCCCAAACTTGCAGCTGTGATGGAAAAGTTGTATAATGAGAGCAACCCAGTGCCCCGCAAGAAAGACGACATACAGTGGAACTTCACAAAGTTTCTCATAAACAAGAACGGCGAGGTCGTGGCACGCTTTGAGCCGACTGACGACCTGAAAAAGGTGGAAGAGGCCATTGAGACTGAGCTTTGAAGAAGCTACCGCTAAGCACTAAACACCAAGCCTCGACTACGATGTTGCCTTTGAAAAAATCCGCTCAACAATGATTTGGGCTTATTGGTTTTGCGCATCGGCATTGGAGGTATAATGCTGTTTCATGGGGTGAGCAAACTACTCAATGGAGTAGGTTTCATCGAGGAAATGCTTCAAGGCTTAGTTATGTATGCGGGAATGCTCGACAAGGTGTTGGGAAAAACTATTGATGAAAAATCACGAAGAAGGGCCAGTGAACATGATGTTCACTGGCCCTTCGATTATTCTATACTTGTAGTTGCATGGCGCTCGCGTGCCGTGCAACACTAAATCACTCAGGCAGGATGACCACTTGCACCTCATAGAGGCGCTGTGCCTGTGGCACACCATCCGGACGGTAATACTCGTTCTTGAGTAGATACTGGCGAGGCTGCGAGAAGTCGCCTGGCACGCCAAGCGCGGGCGCTCCGTTGACAGGTGTCAGCGTCATGTCCGTGCCCTGGTAACTGTCAGGGATAAGGCTGATGACAAGCTGCTTGGGGTTAACATCGCCAATGACCTTCTCTGCACGACCGTTCTCGTCGCCATCCACGAGCGTGAACTTGTCGGAGCCCTTGTATTTGTTGAGGTCGAAAAGGAAGCCCTTGTTGGCAGTGGAATATGTCACCTTTGGCAACAGATAGTAGGTCAAGACATACACCTTGCCATCGGGAGCAGAAGCGTCATCGCGAGTGCTCATGTTGTTTGTGCCGTTGGGTATGGTGACTTTCTGGCCATTGGGGATTGTTTGTTGCTCGCCATTCACGCTCACGGTGTAGTCGGCACCAGTGTTGTTGGTCCAGTCCACACTGTTGGGCCCCAATGGTGTCTGGGCAATGTATGATGTATACCTATCGTAGTTCTTGCCATACACGCAGTCGGTGAAGAGGTAACGTGAATACACAAGCGTGGTATACAAGTCGACATCGGTGTAATACTCCTCAGGAGCTGGCTCACGCTCAATGCCCGACTCACAGCTTGTCGCCACCAATGCGGAGAGCGCGAGCAACATTCCTACGGAGATGTTATGTATTTTGCTTATGACTTTCATTTTCTTGATTTCTTGATTTTTATTCGTATCTATAACCGTTCCATCCTGGGTTCTGCTGTAGCTGCTTGTACGACTTGAGCATTGTTGATGAGAACGGAGAGAAATAGTAACGTGCATTGTCGAACTTACGCAAGTATGGGCTATAGTCCATGGGTATGGTGCGGAAAGTCGGCGTCTCATAGTTCTTGCCGTCCGCGTTGGTCTCGCCCTTCTCAAGAGGTACGCCGTTCTCACCAGCGATAGTGCTGTGCTTGCCCACGCGGAAGATCTGGATGCCGCGCGATACCTTGTTCAGCTCTGGAATCTCCGTCTTTCCCTCGGCCTCGCCCCACCGGAGCAAGTCGAAATAGCGGAATCCTGGGTTCTCGAACGCGAACTCCAGACGGCGCTCAACCTTCACCTCGTCATACACGCTCTGCTTGTCGGTGGCGCCATCGTATGCGCTCAAGCCGGCACGCTCGCGTATGCGGTTGACCTGTGTGATGGCCTCGCTTGTCTTGTCGAGGTTCACGGCAGCCTCAGCGAGGTTAAGCAGCACCTCAGCATAGCGAATGTTGAAATAGCATGTGGTGCGCTGGTTGGTCTTCAGGGTACCGTCGTCGTTGAACTGGTCGAAGTGAGAGTACTTGCGAGAGTAGTAACCCGTTATGGTCTGTGCTGAGCCTGAGCCCGTGGGATAAGTTGAGATGTTCTCAAGTGTGCGGTAGCCGGTGTGAAGCGCGCTGTACTTGAGCGTGCGCTCATCGTCCATCGTCGACTTGTCTATCCATGTCTGTATCTCGTATATCGGGTTTGTGTTCGGACCCATGAACGAGCCATCGTATGTTACGGTTGCGTAGAAACGCTTGTCACGATTCTGGAAAATCTCACGATAGTCATCGCCCGAGCCAGAGTATTCCTTATCACCGTTCTTGTCTGTCGTCACCTGGATGTTCAGGTCCTTTGCCTGCTTGGTCTGCCACCAGTGCTTCCACTTGCCGTCGGCCTCATCCTTTTGCAAGTAGCAGTCCACAAGATCCTGTGTTGGGAACAGGCCAGAACGGAAACTCCAAGAGCGCGTCACCTTGTCGGTGTTGCCATAGTATGATCCGTTAGGGCCGTTCTTGGAAGTGGGATTGAACCCGCTACGCTGGTTCTCCTTGAACATCACAGGCCATATCGACTCCACACTCGTTTGTGCAGACTCTGACGTGAAGAGGTCCTCGTAATTAGGCTCAAGGTCATACTTTCCGAGCAAGTCCTTGGCCGCGTTGTAGGCAATCTCATAATAATGCTGTGCCGACTTCTCAAACTTGAACAGTCCGGCAGCGTCATCAGTGTACAATCCCTTGGCCGACGCAGAAGCAGCGTCGGCGGCATAGAGTGCCACGCGCGACTTGAATGCCTCTGCCACGTTCTTGTTGATCATGCCCACGTCTGGAGTACCGCTCATCTGGTCGAAATACTCCATCGACTTGTCAAGGTCGGCAAGGATGTTGTCGAACAGGGTCTCGCGCTTTGCGCGCTCAAGATAGGTGTTCTCGCTGAGCGAGAGAGCGTGGTCTACGTAAGGCACCGTGCCCCAGAACTTCTCCATGTCGAAATACACCCATGCGCGGAAGAAGTAGCACTCAGCGAGCAACTGGTTCTTCAGGCTGGCCTCAAGAGCATTGCTGCTCGCTATCTTTTCCATGCCCACGTGTATCTGGTAGAGGTTTTGGTACGCGCCCGACCAAGGACCCGTGCCACCGCTTGTCTCGTCATACTGGCGGTTGTTGTACGACAACTGGCGATATGTGTCCCAGTCGGTCTCGCAGTTGCCCTGACAGTTGTCAGACCACTGTTCTGAGGTGAAGACGTCGCCCGATCCAGTGGCATCGATAAAATAGAAATTGTTGACATAAGAGCGCGCCAACTGTGGATTCTGCCAGAAACGGCTTTCGTCAACCTTTGTCGTAGGCTCCACGCCAAGAGGGTCACAGGAAGTCATTGCGGCGCCAAGCACCGCGGTGAACATTCCAGCCCACAAATATTTTTTCATATTGAATTTGCTTTTCATTGCCGTTTGCTGTTAGAAAGTTAATACAACATTGAATGTGTATGTGCGCTGTGTCGGGTAGCTGCCAAGCGTACCGCCTGAACCATATATGTTATGGTAAGTCGTGATGAACTCTGGATCCTGCAGGTTCTTGTATGGGTAGTTGCTCTTGGTCCACGTGAATGCGTTGGTCACGACGAAGCTAAGGTCGAGCCCTTTGATGTAGTCGACGTTCTTCAGCACGTAGCGCTTCATGTCGTAGCGCACACTGATGTTCTTCAACTTAAGATATGAAGAATCAAACTGCCACATGTCAAGATATGCGTAACCCCACGCGCGGCTGGAATTGGACGGCAATGGGATAGCGGCATTGGTGTTGCCGTTGCTTGGCAGGTATGCGTTGCCGAAACCATACTGGCCGTAGTTCCACAGGTAGTCTTGCTGCGAACGGAACGGTGATGTCATGGTGCCTGTCACATCCGTCGCGCCCTGGAAGAACACCTCAACCTCGAAGCCCTTGTAGGAACCGCCGAGTGTGAAACCGTACTGTGTGAGAGGTACATTGCCCGGAGAGTTGGTCATGTAATAGTCGTCGGCATAGCCGTCGCCGTTGAGGTCCACGAGCTTCACCGTACCAGGAGCGAAAGCGCGGTTGTAGGAAATCATGGAGTTGTAGATCTCCTCCCACGACTTGTACAGTCCGTCGGTCTTGAAGCCCAAGCCGTATGTCGCGCCGGCGAACTCATAGCGTGTGCCAGCGGTGTCAAACGTCTTTGAGTACCAGTCGGTGCTCTTGTCGGTGTGCTTGGTGGTTATCTGGTCCCAGTGTGAGTAGGTGACTCCCAATTTGTATCCGAACTCGCCGATGGTGTCCTGCCAGTTGAGCGAGACTTCCACGCCACCCTTCTTGTTGGTCACATAAGGCGCGTTGATTTGCGGGATGTTAGGCATGCCGAGGATGTCGGTGCGAATCATGTCGGTGGTCATGTCCATGATATCGCCCTTGTTGAGATAGAGGTATGTGTCTACCGAACCATTCAAGCGGCCCTTGAACATGCTGAAGTCAACACCGGCACCCATCTGCTTTGAGCTTGACCACTGCAAGTCGTTGGCCACGTTGCTGATATACCAGCCCACGTTTGACGTCATGCCGCTGCCGAAGAGCACGCGGTTGCCGTTCTGCGTGTATTGTGTGAGGTAGTCGAAAGGATTGCCCACCTCATTACCCACGAGGCCGAAGCCGCCACGCAGCTTGAACTCGTTGACGATGGAGCGTGGCACGAACTTCTTGAACCATGACTCCTCGGCCATGTTCCATCCAAGGGAGAACGCGTGGAACAGTCCCCAACGCTTGCTTGGGCTGTAGCTCAGCGAGCCGTTGTAGTTCATCGAGTACTGGAACATGTACTTGTTGGCGTAGTCGTAGGTCAAGCGGCCAATCCATGAAGCCGAGCCCCAGTCGCTTGCCGAACCGCCACTCGAGACCATCGTGGCACCGATATCCTCCTGCGGAGCGAGAGTGGTGGCAAAGCCTTTCTTGGTCTGGCTGCTCCAGTTCTCATGGCGAATCTGGCTCTGGTAGTTGGCCATGACGGAGAAAGTGTGCTTGCCTATGGTCTTCGAGTAGTCGAGCTGGAAGATGCCCGTCGTCAGCTTGTAGTCGTACCAGTATTGGTAGAGCTGGGCGTTCTCAGGATTATAGGTTGAGAATGTCGTGGAATAAGGGTTGTCGTAAACGTTCTCCTGGTCGTAGGTGAACTTCTTGTTCATGTTGTGCGTCGTGGTGTAGTTGATGCTGGCCGTGGCCGAGAGACCTTTCACCCAAGGCAAGTTCCACTTCAACGCGGCGTTCATCTGGAAACGCTTTACGTCGGTGTTGTTGAAGCCGTTGTTCAAGAGCGACTCTGCCGAGCCGTTGCGCGCGTTGCCCGTGGTCCACTGTGCAGGACGGTCAGGCATGTTTCTGCCATACATGACCGTGTTGAACACGTTTTCGCCGTTGCCAGGCTTCTTCTGGTCGCTGATGTTGCCGTTGATGTTGAACGTGAACTTCAGGCTCTTGTCCTTCAGAAGATAAGCGTCGGTGTTGAGCACTACGTTATACTGTTTGTAGTTGAACGTCTTGCTCAAGCCTTCCTGGTCCATGTAGCCAACTGAAGAATAATACTTTATTCGATCGCTACCACCACGCAGGCTCACGTTGGTCTGATACATGGGCTGCGTGTGGTTGAACATCGTCCATGGATCATAGGTCTGGTAGTAGTTCTCGATGTCGGCGCCCTGAGTCTTGTATGGGTCGAAAAGCTCGTTGATATAGTCCAATGACCAGTTGACGCCATACTCGTCGTTCACCATCTTGCGGATGTCCTCACGGTTGTAACCCTTCTGGTTGAGGTAACCCATGTAATACTTGGCCAACTCGGTATTGCTGTACCTTGGGGTCTCTTCGTAGTTGGCGAAGTAGAGCTCATTGATGGTCTTGGCATAGTCGTAGGAATTCATGACATGCGGACGGTATGCCGGAGTCATGATCGTGAGCTTCTGGTTGAAGGTTATCTCAGGAGCGCCCTCAGTACCGCGCTTGGTCTGGATAACCACTACGCCGTTGGCTGCGCGCGGACCATACACGGCCGTGGCCGCTGCATCTTTCAGGATAGACATGTTTGCGATGTCGTCTGGGCGCAAACGACTGAAGAAGTCCTCACCCTGGCTCTTGTCGAGCACCACGTCATCGATGACATAAAGCACGTCGCTGCCGCCACGCACCCAGATCTTGGTCTTCTCGCCTGGCGCGCCAGAGCTCTGCTGCGTGAACACACCTGCCACACGACCGCCAAGTCCCTCGGCCATTGTCGTGAGTGGGAGCTTTTGCAGCGTACCCATGTTGACGACTGACGCCGAGGCCGTCATGGTCTTGGCCTTCTGCACGCCACCGTAACCTGTCACCACGACCTCGCCGATCGTCTGCGAGTCGTCTGCCATTGCCACTTTCAATGGGGTGCCGTCCCATACAATGGTTTGTGTTACCATGCCGATGCTCGACACCTCGAGCGTGGCTCCTTTCTTCACGCCCTTGAGCGAGAAATTTCCGTCGATGTCGGTGGCAATAGCCGTCTGTGTCCCCTTGACGCGAACCACCGCGCCAATGACTGGCTCACCACTGGCGTCGACAACTGTACCAGTGCAGACGCCATCCTGCTGCTGTATTGCCATGGCGCCCGCGGCGTGAGCCTCCAGAAAGTTACCCCCCCCTCCGAAAGGAATCAAGGTAGCTCCCATGGCAACAAGCAGACCTAAAGACTTGCTTGATTTTTGCATTGTAAATGGTTTATGAACTTAAAAAAATAAAAACTCTCCTTAATTATAGGTGCTAATATACACTGTCTATCCTGGGTTTAGCAGCCGCAAAGGTAATAAGATTTTTTAGTATTTGTTACTGTTTTGTCAAATATTTTAGAAATTAGCTACAATCCCGCATTAAAAACGCATAAATACACGGTGGTGAAATTCATTTGGCATATCTCTATTGGCTGTTTGTACAAAATGGTAGCGAAGGCGTATGAAAACCTTTCTCACGAGCATTTATTTGTATGCTTGCGTAATACCAAGTGTTAAGTACAAGGAATTACTAATCCTTCAAACATCCAATTGGCACAACATAAACCCCATCCTTACGACAACGCAACAACAATCGAGCTGTCGTGGAGCTTGTATTCCATGTCATTCAAATCTTTGATTTTCAAGTGCAAAGGTACAAATTAATTTTCTCGTTTCCTCAGTTGGCTTGTTTTTATTTCCTCGATTGGCCACATTTCACTTCCTTAGTTGGCCGTTTTTTACTTCCCAAGTTGGCTATAGCATGATTTCCCTTGAAACCCTGACGAGCCTGCCCTGGCTGCCCACGCCCTCCACCACGAGGCGGTAGCTCTCGGCGCCATTGGGCAGGAACGAGAGTGTGGCCTTGCCTCCGACGACGCGCAGCGATGGATTCCAATACACTGTGCGGCGCAGCCTGTAGCCTTCAGGGGCGGCATGCCTTGGGTTGTAAAACTCCGCGGGACGCTGGTAGCCGAGCGGGCGCACAAAGGCCACGTCCGTGTTCGCCCTCTTGCCGTCTTTCTTGGTCGTCACCACGATGGCGCTGCTGCTCATGTCGAGAGCCCCGACTCCGGCAAGTGTAGGCAACGTGCCTGTCACCGCGCCCTTAATGATGTCTATCTGGAGCACGTCGCTCACCCTGATGCTTTCAAGTATGGAGACCATCGTAAGGGCCGTATACGACGACAGCGACCACAGCGTGCCGTCAATGACCAAGTATGACGGCACGGTGTGATAGAAAAACCACTCGTTGTTGAAGTCATAAGTAAGCCCTAAATAGTATGCTCCCTTTAGAAAACTGAACACGCTCTTGTTGCCTTCGCCTTTCAGCATCTCGTCGGTTACAGAGCGGCCCGACACCTTTGCGAGACTCTCGTATTCGGTTTTAGGACGATGCCTCTCTGTCACCGTCACCTCAGGCAGGAACACTATGCCACCGCCATCTACTTCAGTGCGCCTGCCGTCACCGGCCATGACTTGTGTGGCCACGCCACGTGTCTGCGGAATGGCACTGGTTATCTCCGGATAGGATATGCTGTCGACGCGCACCACGTTGTTGTAGCTGCCCTTGGCACTCCTCGCCTGCAATATGTAGCCTGTGCTGTCTGGCATCTCGAACCCGTCGAAGCTGAAACGTCCGTCATCGCCTGTAACGGTCTCTCCGGCCATGCCTCCGCGGTTCGACGTCATTACCACTCTGGCATCCTTTCGCCCGCGCGGGGTCATGTTGGATGTCACCTTACCGCTGACGCGCATACTCTTTTCGGGCACAGCAGATGGTTTCCGCACGTTGCCCACCAGCACCTCTCCCATGTCGTAGCGCCGCCATCCCTGCGTCATCATGAGCAGGTCGAGCTGTCCGGAGCGCCCCCGTTCGGCAAAATACCATGCCGGCTGCTCCACGTAGCCGCGCAGCTCTTGCGACAACAGCAATGCCGACACGATGTTCTGCACGGTGTCAGCGCAAGACCGCCCAGCGTCTGCGATGCTCACCGCGCAACTTGCGTCTATAGTGTCGGGCAACACAATGCTCACCGTGCGGCGACCGCCGTCATCCCTCGTTTCCACTGTCGCCTCCTCGCCACAAGCGCTGTGGCCGTTCCACACAAACACCATGCGCTCGCTTATGATACGCATCATGCCGTCGGCAAGCATAAAATGGGCTATGCCGTCGTGGAACATGCCACGCGCGAAGCTCACGCTCCCACTCTCCACCACCTTGGCATACAGCGGCGCGCCGCCCTGATGCACCACGAGCCACAGCTTGCCAGTCGCCTGAGTTACATCAAAACCCACTATGCCAGCTATGACCTTATTGCCCGTTTGTGTGACACTCAGCGCGCACGCTCCCGTCTTGGCCTCCGGCATCTTGGCGACGCACGTCTGCCCATCGGCGGCGACGCACGTCACCTTGTATGTGCGACCAGGCTGCGCGGTGATGTAGAACATGCCCATGCCGCGATGAGTGGCCCCCGACTCGGCCACCACGTTGCCCATGTCGTCGGTGACTGTCGCCTTCATGTCTATTCCTAGTCCATCCTCGGCAACTGTCTTGTAGGCAACGCGGCAACGCCGCCCCATCACCAATTGACCGCCTTCGGGCATGAGCTGCAGGTCTATGCCGTCCTTGTCTATCGTGACGAACTCGCTGTAGTTGCCCACTTCCACAAGCAGGCAACCACGGTTTGCGCCCATGTCCACGCTGTGCAAGCTCACGCCCTTGTCCGAGCTCCCGGTAAAAGCCATCTCGCCATCGGCTGAAGACACCCTTATGCTTCCTCCATGTACAGGTTTTCCGCTCTTGGGCTCAGTGAAAGATAGCCTCACCGTGCCACCCTTGACGCTGGCCACTATCCTCACGGGGTTGTACACGGAACTGAGTATTCTGACCGGACGCTCAAAGACATACTCTGGCGTGGTGGCTGCCATATAGCGTGTGTAGGCGCGAAGCGTGTACAAGCCCGCCGGCAGGTCAAAGGCAGTGGGGACGTATCCATAAATATCGCCGCCCTCGTCCTGCCGCATCATCTGGCGGCACACAAGCTTCCCGAACGGATTAACCAGTTCCACGTACACATACCGGCTCGCACGTGTCGGCACAAGGGTCGTGGCATTGGCAACGTGGTGACGCACCCATATCGTGTCGCCGCATGTATACTCGGCACGGTCGGTCTGGGCATACAGCTTCTCCTGCGGGAAAGCCATCACCTGTCGCCACATGCGCGCGGCAAGCGTGTCGGGCGGCACCGTGCCGGCAGCCGGCACTGTCAATGCCCAAAAAACAACCACTATCAAGACAAGGGACTTCTTCATAAAATAGTGCTTAATGGCTGAAACGGTATGGCGAGAACAACAATATGTCATGGCAACATATATTAAATCAATATAGGTTAAAGCATTAGCAAATTTAGGCAATAAAAATGACAATGACGGCAAAAAGCGGAAAAAAAATGGCGCATGCCCAATTTCACTATTCCACATTATTTATTATATTCACGAAAAAGCATGAGCCGACGACACGCGCGCCCCAATACGCTGCCCATTTGCCCCCCCCCCTTCGGCTTCACGCTTGAATCGCATCGCCTTCACGCTTGAATCGC
>DJQL01000075.1:11796-14555 GCA_002437565.1 Prevotella sp. UBA6387 | reverse complement strand
GCGATTCAAGCGTAAAGGCGATGGCCTTACGACATGCCTGATTTTCATGGCCGCCACTTGTGCTGTTTTCCGTGTCAATATCGGATTCGGCCCCCTATCATCCACGGGGATTCCCGACGGTGCGTCGGCTCTATAGACCCATTGACGTCAAGCAGTTTAGCGTCTATTCTGTTTTTTTTATCAGCAATTACAAAGTTTTTTTATACCTTTGTGCTCTGATTAGCATCATTTTTACAAAGACATGAACATTACCGAGATATTGAGCGACACGAGCAAGTCAAAGGGATTCTCCATAGAGGTCTTGCCACCTCTCAAGGGCAACGGCACAGAGGCTCTCTTCCGCAACCTTGACAAGGTGAGAGACTTTGGCCCAAACTACATCAACATCACCACGCACCACTCGGAATACGTCTACCGCGAGACTGCCGACGGGCAATACGAGCGTCTCAGGGTTAGGCGCAGACCGGGCACCATTGCCGTGGCCGCGGCCATCCAGCGACGCTACGACACCACCGTGGTGCCTCACGTCATCTGCTCGGGAGCGACAAGGGAGGACATTGAGTATGAGCTCATCGACATGCAGTTTCTCGGCATCAGCAACGTGTTGCTGCTCCGTGGCGACAAGGCGAAAGACGATAAGATGTTCACGCCGACCGCAGGCGGATGGGCGCACACCACCGAACTCGCGGCGCAGGTGAACCGCTTCAACGAGGGATTCTTCGTGGACGGCTCGCCGATAAAGCACCCGGGGGAGAAATTCCAGTATGGCGTGGCGGCTTACCCGGAGAAGCACGAGGAGGCGCCAAACATGGAGATGGACATGAAATACCTGAAAGAGAAGCAAGACCTGGGCGCCGAGTATGCCGTGGCGCAACTGTTCTACGACAACCAGAGATATTTCGACTTCGTGGCCAAGGCAAGGGCCATGGGCATCACCATCCCCATCATACCTGGCATAAAGCCGCTGGCGAAATTGACGCAGGTGACGCAAGTGCCCAAGACCTTCCATTGCGACATGCCGCAGGAGCTCGCCAAGGAAGCCGTGAAGTGCGCCAACGACGAAGACGTCAGGCAGCTCGGCATAGAATGGGCGGTGAGCCAGTGCAAGGAACTATACGCCAACGGCGTGAAGGACATCCACTTCTATACCGTCTCGGCGTTTAAGAGCATGCCCGACATACTGAGGCAGATACTGTAAAGGAAAACAAAGAAAAAATCAAAGCTGTGAGATTCGACAAGGTCATAGGCCAAGAAGAGGCAAAAAAGCGACTGCGCCAACTCGTCGACGAAGAGCGCATACCCCATGCGCTCATGTTCACCGGACCCACGGGGAGCGGCAAGATGGCCCTCGCCCTCGCCTTCGCGTCGTTCCTGCTTGGCGAGAGATGGGACGGCAAGTCGATTCTCCAGAGCAACGCCGCCATAGCCAACGCCGAGGCCATGCTCGCCAAATGGCAACACCCTGACTTGCATTTCACCTACCCCACCATCAAGCCGAAAGGCGCGGGAAGTGACACCAAGGTCACGAGCGACGACTATGCCAAGGAATGGAGGCAGATGATTGCCAACGACCCATACTTCTCGCTTGAGCAATGGATGACAATGATGAGGGCAGACAAGCAGCAAGCCGTGATATTCGAGGCGGAAAGCGACAGGTTGGCAAGGAAGCTCAACATGAAGTCGACGCTCAACGGATACAAGGTGAGCGTGATTTGGCTGCCAGAGCGCATGAACCTGACATGCTCAAACAAGATGCTCAAGCTGCTGGAGGAGCCACCGCGAATGACGGTGTTCATGCTCGTGAGCGAACACCCCGAGCTGCTCCTTGAGACCATACGCAGCCGCGTGCAGACTTTCGCCGTGCCACGAATCGACAACGAGTCGATTGCCAAGGCTCTCACCACAAGGCGAGGCATCGACACGCAAGACGCGGAGAGAATAGCAAGAGTGGCGATGGGCAACTGGCTCAAGGCCACGGAAGAGATTGACGCTGGAAACGAGAACAAGGAGTTTTTCGACCTCTTCGTCTCGCTCATGCGATTCGCGTTCAAGAAAGACGTGAAGCAACTGAAGGCGTGGAGCACCGCCGTGGCCGACTTCGGAAGGGAGAAGCAGAAGAGGCTCATAGCCTACATGATGCAGATGGTGAGGGAGAACTTCATGTACAACTTCCATGACTCCTCGCTGTGCTACATGACCAAGGATGAGGAGCAGTTCGCGAAAAACTTCTCGCCATACGTCAACGAGCGCAACGTGATGCTGTTTCAGCAACGACTGCAACAGATGACACGCGACATCGGACAAAATGCCAACGCCAAGATACAGTTTTTCGACTTCGCGCTTGAAACTACAATTTACATCAGGAAATAAGGATTCCGAAACTATATATACATAAAAACACATCACATCAGAATACGCGACATGAGAGAATATAATATGTGCTCCGGCTGTGGCCGAGGACTTTCGGCCAAAGGCGTGGGAAGGCAAGACAAGCAGCTCAACACCTACGACTGGCTCGCCGACGTGCCCGGCAACGCGGAATCGACAGACCTCGTGGAGGTGCAGTTCAAGAACACCAGGAAGGGCTACTACCACAACGTGAACAACCTCGACCTGCAAAAGGGCGACATCGTGGCGGTGGAGGCGAGCCCGGGCCACGACATCGGCGTGGTGACGCTCACCGGAAGGCTTGTCAGGCTACAGATAAAGAAGGCTAACCTGAAGTCGGCAGACGACATAAAGCGTGTCTACCGCATAGC
>DJQL01000075.1:4466-11681 GCA_002437565.1 Prevotella sp. UBA6387 | reverse complement strand
GTGGAATACCAAGGCGACTGCAACAAGGCCATATTCTACTACATAGCCGACGAGCGAGTGGACTTCCGCAAGCTCATCAAGGTGCTGGCCGAGACTTTCCACGTGCGCATAGAGATGAAACAGATTGGCGCGCGCCAAGAGGCTGGCCGAATAGGAGGAACGGGGCCATGCGGAAGGGAACTGTGTTGCGCCACGTGGATGAAAAACTTCTCAAGCGTATCCACCAACGCGGCACGCATACAAGACATATCGCTCAACCCGCAAAAGCTCGCTGGCATGTGCGCCAAGCTGAAGTGTTGTCTCAACTATGAGGTGGACGACTATCTTGAGGCAAGCCGCAAACTGCCACGGAGGGACGTGACGCTCGTCACGCAAGACGCGGAATACCACTTGTTCAAGACCGACATTCTCGCCGGGCTCTGCACCTACTCCACCGACAAGAACCTCGGGGCGAATACGGAGACCATAACGGCCAAACGAGCCATGGAGATAATAGCCATGAATAAGCAAGGCGAGAAACCGCTGTCGCTGTTGGAAAACGACAAGGCAAAGACGGAGAAGAAGCCTGTCGACTTGCTCGCCGACGCTGACGTGAGCCGATTCGACAAGGCAAAGAAAAAGAAGAAGAAAAAAAACAAGAACAATAGCAACAAGCAAGCCGCGACAAGGAAAGCTCAAGACGGAGCCACGCAGCAGGTCTCAGGCAAGCAGGGCAGCGCGAAGCCTAACGACAACAAGCACAAGGACAGCAAGCCTAACGGGGGCAAGCAAGCGAATGCCAAATAAGGAAAAATGCGAAAGTTAGCCTTTATCCCTGTCTTATTACTGCTCTTGTCATCATGCATGGGCAGAAAGATCTACGACACATATAATCACACCTTTGTCTCCGGTTGGGACAAGGGTGAGATTTTGTCGTATGACGTGCCAAGAGTGAAAACGACAGGAAAATACACAACCATGCTGGGACTACGGGTAAGCGACGCATATCCTTTCCAGTCGCTTACGCTGATAGTGGAGCAAACTGTCTATCCCAAGAAAACCACGAGAAAAGATACCTTGAACTGCCAGATATACGATTCGCAAGGCACGATAAGGGGAAATGGAATCAGCTATTTCCAATACCATTACCAAATATCGGAAATGAGCTTGCAGGCTGGCGACTCTATACACGTCACCGTAAGGCATGACATGAGAAGGGAAATCGTGCCTGGCATTGCGGACGTGGGCATAGAAATCGCGCGATAAGGGCGCGTTTAAGTCCTCACGAGATTTCTTCCAGCGTCTATCCTCAAGAAGATAAACAGCAGGAGCGTGAATCCCCATAGCGAAGAACCTCCATAGCTGAAAAACGGCAATGGGATGCCTATTACCGGCGTGAGGCCAAGCACCATCCCCACATTTATGAACACGTGGAAAAGGAAAATGCTCGCCACGCAGTATCCATATACTCGGCCAAACTTGAACGGTTGTCGCTCCGCCAAATGTATTAACCTTAATATCAGCGCAAGGAAGAGCAACAGTACGCTGGCTGAACCAAGGAAGCCCTCCTCTTCGCCTACGGTGCAGAAGATGAAGTCGGTGTCCTGCTCTGGCACGAACTTCAACTTTGTTTGCGTGCCGTTCAGGAAACCTTTTCCTTGAAGGCCTCCCGAGCCAATGGCTATCTCGCTCTGGTGCACGTTGTAACCAGCCCCAGCGAGGTCATCGTCCAATCCCAAGAGCACGTTTATCCTGACGCGTTGGTGTGGTTCCATCACATTATTGAGCACGTAGTCGGCACTGTAAAAGAAGATTATGCTGCCAACTGAGAATAACGCTATGAAGAGGTAATGGAGAATCCTTGTGGCCAGCCCCTCATAAACGAGAAAACCCACAAGAAACGCTGATATGCCGAGTTGCACCCATACTATGTCGAAAGGAATGACAAACTCGGAAAACAACAGCACGAGCAAAGTAACGCCAGTGCACACCCCAAGCAGACGCAAGGCGAGACGACGGTTGTTGGCGTAGATATACACCATTGACGACGCGAATATCTGCACCAACAACAACACGACGAACTTGCCGACCGACGTTGGCGTTCCCATGAGAAACACTTGCTCATATTTGATGCCAACCACGAAATAGACAACCATGGCAACACCAGTGAACAATATGCTGCCAGGCATCCCCTCTCGATAAAACATGAGGAAAAACGCAAGGTAAACAAGGGCAGACCCTGTCTCTCTCTGGCCAATGATAAACAGCATTGGCAAGAGGACGATGGCCATTGCCGAGAAAAAGTGCTTTGGCTTGTGCATGTCGAAACCGAAAGTGCTCATCACCTTCGACACCGCCAAGGCCGTGGCGAACTTGGCGAACTCAGCGGGTTGCAACCTCAGCGGGCCAAGGACAATCCACGAACGTGAGCCCTTGATTTCGTGTGGGTTGAAGATTGTCAGGAACAGCAGCAACAGCAAGACCGCGTAGATGACATAGGCAAAGGTGTCGTAGAAGCGGTCGTCGAGCATGAGAAGGATAAAGCCAAGGGCAAACGAAGTACCAATCCACACGATCTGCATGCCCGAGCGGGTGGAAAGACTGAAAATATCCGTCTCTCCATACGTGTAACTGGCACCACACACACTAATCCATCCAAAGACGAGAAGCGCGATATATATGCCAACAGTCCACCAGTCTAAGCTTTTCCAGATGCCTGGCTGTCGTTTATCGTTCTGAGTTTCCATAAGATATCCTGCGATTCTGCATTTCCTCGGCAAGCCGTTCGCCAGAAGGACTTAGCTTGCCCATGATATACTGTTCCATCAACACTTTTCCCATGGGCACGCCATAATCGGCGCCCCAACCACCATTCTCCACGTACACGGCAATGGCAATCTTGGGCTTGTCCATAGGCGCGAAACCCATGAACACCGAGTGGTCGTGGCCACGGTTCTGGGCTGTTCCGGTTTTTCCACATGCCGCGAAAGGCAGAGAGCCAAGCATTCGGCATGTTCCACCCATTGCCGAAGAGCGCATGCCAGCGACAATGTAGTCGTAGGCGCGGCGTTGCGCCCTGGTGTAATGGCGACGCGTGAACATGGTGTCGATAGGCTCGCCTTGTATTTTCCTCACCACATGGGGAATGTAATAATATCCACGGTTGGCTATGGTTGCTCCCAAGTTGGCAATCTGCAATGGAGTGAGATTCACCTCACCCTGACCAATGCTGATACTTATAATCGTAAGTCCATTCCAAGAGCCATGGTAAGCCTTGTCGTAGAACGTGGCATTTGGTATCAACCCACGCTTCTCGCCCGGCAAGTCTATGCCGAGACGATAGCCAAAGCCCATGGACACCATATAGTCGCGCCAAGTGTTCATGGCATCTTGGACGGTCTTATACTTGGCGCGGTTGCTCATCATGTGGAACAATCCCCAACAAAAGAAAGCGTTGCACGAGGTGCTTATGGCCGGGACGAGGCTCAACGGAGAGGCGTGGCTATGGCATCCCACGTGAAGTCCCTTGTAGTAGAATCCCCTGTGGCAAGGATATTGGGTTGCGGGAGAAATAATGCCTTCCGAAAGGAAGGTAAGCCCCTGCGACGTCTTGAATGTGGAGCCGGGGGGATATTGTCCCATGATGGCACGGTTCAACAGCGGCTTCTGTGGATCCCGTGTGAGAAACTTATGATACTTGTTGCGGCTCTTCCCCTCAAGAAGGCGTGGGTCATAGGTAGGCGACGACACCATGCAAAGTATCTGGCCCGTGGAGGGCTCTATGGCGACGATGGCACCAATTTTTCCCTGCATCATGCGCTCGCCAAGGGCTTGCAGGTTAACGTCAAGGCCAAGGGTGAGTTCTTTGCCCGGCACTGGACGACGGTCGAATCTGCCATGTTGGTAATGCCCCTGTACCCTGCCGTGGGCATCGCGCAAGAGAATCTGCACGCCCTTTATTCCGCGGAGTTCTTTCTCGTAGCTTCGCTCCACGCCCAACTTGCCTATATAGTCGCCAGGCTGATAATAGCTGTCATCATCAATGTCGCCTTGCGAAACCTCCGACACCTCGCCTAAGATATGGGCTCCATAAGGATACATGTATTGGCGGATGGTGCGCTTCTGGATATAGAAACCTGGGAAACGAAACATCTTCTCACGAAACACGCTGAAGTTCTTGTCATCGACCTGGGTCATGAAGAGTTGCTGGGTGAAACGAGAGTAGCCTGGGTTCTTGGCAGGATCCTTGATGTCGTTCATCCTCTTGACGAACATGTCTTTGGTGATGCCTAAAGTCTGGCAGAAGTCTAAGGTGTCAAGATGCCCTCTTTCCTCGTTCATCACTACCATGATGTCGTAAGAAGGCTGATTGAAGACCAGCAACTTGCCGTTCCTGTCGCGTATGATGCCACGGCTGGGGAACTCCACCTTCTTCAGGAAGGCATTGGAATCCGCACTCTTGCGATAGTCGTCGCTCATCACCTGAAGCGCAAATAGGCGAACCACGTAGATCAACACTATAGAGACGGCTATGCCACCGATAACCCTTTTCCTATTCTCAAGACTGAAATCCTTCATCTGACCTTCTCCTTTCTCGCGCTAAAAGCGCCTCAAATTGTCGACGACCAACACCAAGAGAAGCGTTAACAACACACTCGCACCAATGCTCAAAAACCATTGAAGCCAATTGAAAAACGTGAACGACTCCAACGTGAAGAAGACAATGCAATAAATAAATGTCAGAATAAAGGCGAACAGGGCAAACTTGCTCAGGCCAAACATTCTTATCGAAGGAAGTATCTCGTCATCATCACCGCGCTGGATGAACAACTCAAGCAGATATGGCTGAACGGCTGCCACCAATGTCATGGATGCCGCCGCGAGGCCAGGAGTGTTGGAGAAGACATCTATGCTCAAGCCCAACAGGAAACTCCAAACGAGCATGGCCCATTTAGGCGTGCCACGCCTGAAGGAAATGGCAAAATAGACATACAACAACGGTGTTGCCACGCCGAAAAGATGCACGTGGTTGAGCACCAACGCCTGAACAAGCATCAGCCCAAAGAAAAGCAGCAAGCGTTTCAGGAAATCAATATTCATCCTTTTACCTTTTCCTCCTATTCAACATTAGTTTACTTATCTACAACTATCCTTTACTTATACGCGTTTCAACAGTCGCAAACATGCGCGTCACTTGTCCATGTTGGCCTTAAGCGAATCTTGGGCGGCACGTAGCACGTCGAGGCGTTCCAGAACTGGGGCATTGTCAATGACACAAACGTCACGGAGACGCGAAAAATCGGTGGCCAATCTCACCTGAAGGCGATATGACACGCCATCAACGGAATTATAAACATGCAGTATCTTTCCCACCAAGATGCCTGCTGGGAAGACAGAAGAGAAACCGCTTGTCTCCACGTTTTCGTACAACTTGAAACGGGCATGGCGCGGCACTTCTTCCACATAAGCCTTTTGTGGGTCGCCTCCCGTCCAATGCAGATACCCAAAGTAGTCTCTGCCCTGTATTCGACAACTTATGTTCGACTTGGTGTTGATTGCGGGAATCACGATGGAATAATGGGGTGAGGTGAGATACACTATCCCTACGACACCACTACCGCAAGCGACACCCATGTCAACCTTGACACCATCAAGCGATCCCTTGTCTATCGTGATGAGATTGTTGGCATGAGCCACAGAGTTGCTCACCACCTTGGCTGGAATGAGCCTGAAGTTCTTGAGCAATTTCACGCCTGCCGTGTCGGTCCACGTGGTGTCCTTGGTGACATCGTAAAGGCGCGTGGAAAGCTTCTTCACCTGCTGCTCCAAATAAAGGTTGCGCTGGGTAAGTTCCTGATTGACCTTGCCCAAGGAGAAAAAGCTTTCCACGGCGGAGTGCCACGAGTCCAACTTGCCACAAACAGTATTGGCCGAGGTGAACCACACGCTACTTTGGTAGCTGTTGTATTGGAACAACAAGACCATACTGATTACTTCGAGCAATACGAAAAGGAACCAGTGGCTATGCTTTTGTATAAAATCTATTAAATTGTGCATCGCACAATTAACGCATAAGGAACGAGAACCTGTCTACATTCTTCAGCGCGATGCCCGCACCCTTTGCCACGCTGTGGAGAGGATCCTCTGCGATATGGAAAGGAATGCTTATCTTGTCTTGCAAGCGCTTGTCAAGACCACGAAGCAACGCGCCGCCACCGCTAAGCCAAATACCGTTTTTCACGATATCTGCATACAGCTCTGGAGGAGTGGACTCCAACGCCGAGAGTACGGCGTTCTCAATCTTTGCCACGGTCTTGTCAAGGCAATGCGCAATCTCCTGATAGCACACCGGCACTTCCATTGGCAGAGCCGTGATGCGGTTAGGCCCATGCACCACATAGTCCTCAGGAGCCTCGTCGCCAAGATCGGTAAGGGCTGAGCCCACATGTATCTTGATGCGCTCGGCCATACGCTCGGAGACTTTCACGTTGTGCTGACGGCTCATGTACTCCTGTATGTCGGCCGTAAGGTCATCACCAGCGATGCGGATGGAGTTGTTGCTCACGATGCCGCCAAGCGAGATAACGGCAATCTCGGTAGAGCCACCGCCTATATCAACTATCATGTTGCCCTCCGGGGCCTCCACGTCTATACCAATGCCAATGGCGGCCGCCATGGGCTCAAATATCAAGTAGACGTCGCGACCATCGGCATGCTCGGCTGAATCGCGCACCGCACGAAGCTCAACCTCGGTCGAGCCTGATGGCACGCCTATGACCATGCGAAGCGTCGGAGAAAAGAGACGGCTGCCAGTGTGGACCATCTTGATAAGACCACGCATCATCTGCTCGCAAGCCGTGAAGTCTGCTATCACGCCATCGCGCAACGGACGTATCGTACGTATATTGTCGTGGGTCTTCTCATACATCATTTTGGCTTTCTCGCCAACCGCGATCATCTTGCCTGTGCGGCGGTCAAGGGCAACAACAGATGGCTCGTCGACCACGATCTTGTCATCGCTGATGATAATCGTGTTGGCAGTGCCGAGGTCCATTGCTATCTCTTGGACGAAAGAAAACATTCCCATTTAATTATTTCCTATTTTCTTATAAATTATATTTCTTAATTGTCTATCGACGACATGGGTTAGCTCAGCGACGCGAACCACTCATGGATTGCGGTATCATAATGGCTCGACACGCCAAATGCCCTCTCGGCGAGCATACGACGATCCTC
>DJQL01000075.1:0-4396 GCA_002437565.1 Prevotella sp. UBA6387 | reverse complement strand
ATGACCACGTCCTTGAAGTTCTTTGCTCCGGCGCGGATGAGCGAGATGCCGCCTATGTCAATCTTCTCTATGATGTCCTGTTCTGATGCCCCACTCGCCACGGTCTGCTCGAAAGGATAAAGGTCAACGATGACAAGGTCGATAGACGGGATGTCATACTCCGTCATCTGCTTCTGGTCGTCCTCGTTGTCGCGGCGTGCGAGTATCCCTCCGAATATTTTAGGGTGAAGGGTCTTTACCCTGCCTCCGAGAATGGATGGATACGTGGTGACATCCTCCACCTTCTGGCAGTCGTAGCCCAAGCCTTCTATGAATTTCTGCGTGCCGCCGGTGCTAAGGAATTTAACACCCTCCTCGTTGAGCTTCTTAAGGAGATCATCCAGTCCATCCTTGTGGAAAACGGAGATAAGCGCCGTCTTGATTTGTCTTGATTCAGCCATTTTAAGATACTATTTTTATCTCGATACCAATTGATATGCAAAGTTAGTTCATTTTAATCGAATCGTTACAGAAAAACGGAAGAAAATATTTGCCGAAACGTTAAATTGTCACAAGTCAAGCGTTTTTTTTCACGCCTTGACTTTTTTTGATTATTTTTGTACCCAAAACATATTAGTCAGTAGATTTACTTATGAAGCATGTCGTGTATTTATTCGTTCTCCTCTTGTCATTGCTCCCATTGGAGCAAGCCAATGCGCAACGTCATGTCATGGTCTACGACCCAGAGGTGAATAGACCCGTGCAGGGTTTTCACGTTTGGGCAGACAAGCAAAAGGGCGACACCACAAACGTTTTCGGAATAGCCGAGGTGCCGGAAAAGTTCGACACATTGTTTCTCGTCAAGCCTGGCTACATCGCCTTGCGTATACCGGCACGGCTCGCTGCCGACACCATCCCAGTGATAAAAGACTACAACAGCATCGGCGAGGTGGTGGTATACGGCTCGCAGTCGGACGATTTCAAGAAGGCCGTGAACAGATGGACCAAGGAAGACAAGGTGGAGATGCAGTTGCAACACCCCATCACCGGCATAGACTTCAACCTCGCCGACCTGCTCAGCCCCAAGAGCCGACGCGACCATCGCAACGCCAAGAAGATGGCCAAGATATTCAAGAGGATGGACGAAGACGACAATGACCCGATAATCCACGCTTACAGAATGGCAATGGGGATAAAGACCAAGCATTAACCACGTCATATCAATTGCGACACTTTTAACTACCAAACATTCAAGACAATAAAATGAAACACACGGTTTTACTCATCATTTCATTATTGCTCACGCACAGCGTCATGGCGCAAGAATTGTTCAGGCGCAGACAATGCGGCACGGCAATGTTGATGGAGCGCGAGGCTGCCGCAAACAGCAAAGGCCAGAGGGCCATATCGAAAAACAACCATTACGTGCCGCATAGCGGCAATATAACCATTCCTGTCGTGCTCGTGGAGTTCCAAGATGTGAAGTTCACTATTAAGGAACCAAAGAAAGCCTTTGAGCAGATATTCAACGGCGACACGCAAGCGGACCTTGGCAACGGAAACCAACACAATCATGGATCCGTGGCAAAATATTTCAATGACATGAGCAATGGCGCGTTCACTCCACAGTTCAAGGTCTACGATCCCGTAACGGTTAACCAGAACGAGACTTATTATGGCGGTACCAGCGAGAAGGGCGATGACGAAAATCCACGACAACTCGTAAAGGACGCATTGCAGCTTGTTGAAGACCAAGTGACGGAAGAAGACCTCAAGTCGTTCAGTTGCAGTGATGGCAATACCATCGATTGCGTCTATGTCGTCTACGCAGGGCTTGGCCAGAATGACGGAGAAGACTGGACAACCGTATGGGCAAACTGCTGGACTACCGCCGGAGCTACATTGAAGGGCAAGGGCGTCAGATGGTATACCATGTCCCCAGAACTTAATTCCGCAAAGATTAACAACGATGGCAAAATCGACGAAAACGGCACCATTCCCGCCGTTACGGGCGTTGGCGTGATTTGCCATGAATTCTCACATTCCCTTGGTCTTCCCGACATGTATCCCACATCAAAATCCGCATATTTGGACAATCAAGAAATGGAATACTGGGATCTCATGGACGGCGGCGAATACACCTATTATGGTTACCGGCCTACAGCTTACACGGCGTTCGAAAAAGAGCAAATGGAATGGCCTGTTGACATCAAGACTCTCGATAGCGACGCGAGCGTCACCATGCAGACGTCTACCGAACAGGGCGGCACGGCTTACAAGATAGTGAATCCACAAAACAACAACGAATATTTCATGCTTGAGTGCATACAGCAGAAAGGATGGAACCGGTACGTGTTCGGCAACGGCCTGCTCGTCTACCACGTCTGCATGCCAAGCACGACGCTTACCTCCTACACGTATCTCAACAACACGCCCGGCTATCCCGGCATGGCCGTGGTGCCCGCCGACGGTGCTTGCCTGTCATCGTATATAGATGCCAACGAGAATGATTACGGAAAAAGTCTCTATGGCGACCTTTTTCCTGGCACAGGCAACAAAGTCGACCCCAACGTCACGGAGCTTAGCGACGCTAACAAGCAGCCCAACTTCTGTTGGTACAACACCGACAAGACAGAGAAACTCAAGACCAACAAGGCCCTGAGGAACATAAAATATGAGAATGGCGTGCTCTCGTTCGATTACGTCAACGACGTGGCAAGCGGCATTCTTCCCATCTGGGGCAACACGCAAGCCACCGACGGCAAGGTCTACTCCATCAACGGAATATACCTTGGCGACGACATTTCCAAAATGCCACAAGGCATATACATCGTAAACGGACACAAGGTCGTGAAACAATGACAAAAAGCCCCGTCCTCTCTCGCGAGAAGACGGGGCTTTTTCAATTCACAATCTTTTTACCAATCCTTATATGGAAACTAACCTATCTCAATCCTTCTGCCATTGACACAGGCCTCGTTCTTCTTGATCTTAGGAAGCACGATGCTCAAGATGCCGTCTTCAACCTTAGCGGAAATTTTCTCCTTCTCCACGTCGTCGGGCAGGCTGTATGTCTGCTGATAGTTGGTGTAAGAGAACTCGCGGCGCAGATAGTGCTCCTTGCGCTCTGCCTTGCCGTCTTCCTCGTGGTGTTCGAGCTTGTTCTCGATGGAAAGCTCAAGGTCACCATCCTTGTTGAGGTCAATGCGCACGTAGTCTTTCTTGATGCCAGGAACGGCCACTTCCATCGTGTATTTATCGACATCCTCCTTCACGTTTACTGCCGGAGCGGTAGCGTTCACGCGACGAAGACCGTTCATCATGTTGTCACTGAAATCGTTGTCAAACCAATCGTTCAATACTGGGAATAACATAGTCATAACCTCCAATTATTTTTTGTTTTTTATTTTCTGTTTGTCTTGAAGCTCTTTCGAACTTCACCCACAATATTGCAACCTTTGTGCCCAAGTGCCCATCGCGCCAAAATGTCATTCGCCCAATGCCATAGTGTCACTTTAAGACATTTATGACCTGTGTGGCCACTTCCCTTGCCCAACCCGAGTCGAACCCCGTGTCCACTCTCACATACTCGCGCCCTGGTTTTCGCGTGGTTATCACGACCTGATATTGCCCAAGCGTGTATGGCGTGGCGGTGTTGACCGTCGCCACATCCGTGATGTCGTCCATGCTTATAGGTTCGCCAGCAATTACCAGCATGCGTTTCTGCTTGAAGGCCAGTATACAACCAGCCGCCTCGTTTGCGCACGTGGCATCCACGACGATACAGTCGTCGGGGTCGCCATACTGTGCCACGGTCTCTTCCATGGTGAGAAGACGTGTGGCACAAGCCGCGTCCTTGTGTATCCATTTGCGAAAGATGATGATAGGCAAGAGCACTGCAAGGGCCAGGAGTACAAAGCCGTTAAGTTGAAAGGCCACAAGCCAAATGCCAATAATGGCGACAGCGGATATAAGGATTTTCTTCATGTTGTTTGTTTTTTATTCTTATTGTTTTATTGTAACAACGGCAGTTTGCCATTGGAGATTTGCTCTGCCATCATGTTCAGCATATGGCATTGACTTCGGGTTATTGCCAGCCTTTCTGTATGATAATCCCAAGGGGAGAGCATGAGCATAAGTCCCATGGCACAGGCATCAAAGGCCCGGCCTCCCGGCTTCTCATATTTCCCGAATCCGTTTTCCCTGAGAATGACGACAGGACATCTTCTTTCATACGCTCTTCTAATCACTGCCTTTTCACCCGGTGATATGGCTGCAGAGACAAAGACAGAACCTTGACAAAAGTCTGGTTCCAGTTTATCCAATATATGGTTTATATTATCATCCGTCAACCGTCTTGAGCACTGGACAAAGATGCGCCGAGGGTAGCCAAGTAGAAACTCGTTTCCCATGGCAT
>DJQL01000018.1:4135-17725 GCA_002437565.1 Prevotella sp. UBA6387 | reverse complement strand
ATCTTATACCGAACTGGGGTAAGTGACTGAAAGGGCTGAATTCCTCGCTTGTGTGGAATCCAGCCCTTTGCGCTACCTGTGTTTCTTGCGAACATTAGGAAACTTTACTTGGACTTTCATGTGTACTACATATTGTTTTCAAAGAAGTCTGAATTGAGTCTTAACAACTTACGATGAAAGAAATGCGATTTTTCTTCAGACTATAAGACTTTGGACAAGGTGTAAAGTCATATCATTTTTGCTTAGAGAAATAAAAATTACATAGTTAAAGTATATTATTTCGGTTAAAATCTGCTGAATATTCAATATCTTTGTCTTTCAAAAGAAAATAACAAAATGGCTACATATAATAACTGTATTAGATGCGCACAAGATTTAATTACAACTCATGAACAAACAAGAGCTGGATTTATCGAAGCTGCATTAGAGAAGAACCGCAAAGCATTACCATATATTGAAGATGCTAAGACCCTCAAGCTTTATGCTTCTAAGGCAAAAACTCCTATGGATTTAATTAACATATCCAACATAAGACAAGGTTTACTTACAGCTTCTGGATTATCAGACAAATCGTTAAAATATTTCAACGATTCAGACAAGATGGATGCTATTAAAAAGATGATAGAGGAATTTCTATTGCCTGCCGGTCGTGGATTTGTAGATGAATTAGTGTATCGCTATTTATTAGTCCGAGGGGATTCACTTGGTGGCTCAATGCGTAATTTAGTAGGGAAAATAGCAGAAATAAAACTTAAAAGAAAAATATTTTCCGTTTTATCTATGCTACAAGTAACTTTCAAAGTCTTATTCAAAAGGAATAAAAAAAGCAATAAGTGGACTGACCTCTCCTATGAAGAGGCCTTTTCTTTAGCAGACGAAATATGCGCTATTAGTTGGTGTATAAATGAACTTGATAAAGTTCTGTTTTTTAACATGACAATTCCTTTGGTTAGAAACAACGTAGACATCTGCTTGTATAAAGGGACACCTGCTACTTATGACTCTGGCAATATAGTTCATTCTAACGGTGATGCCATTATGTTTGGAGAATTAAAAGGCGGAATTGACCCTGCTGGAGCCGATGAGCACTGGAAGACCGGGAACACTGCACTTGCAAGGATAAGAAACGCATTTAAAGGATATAACATTAAAACATCTTTTGTTGGTGCTGCCATAGAAGAGAAAATGGCAGAAGAAATATTCTTGCAGTTGGAAAATAACACATTATCCAACGCTGCCAATTTAACATACAACGAACATCTAACAAATTATTGTGAATGGCTTGTAAAGCTTCAATAAATAATAGTCCTCTACTATTTTCAGAAGAAGAACTTTTAGCTGTAACCAACGCTGAAGAGTGGAAATTAAACAGCTTTTCTGCTGATGGATTTTATTCTGATCGAGAGCGTAAAAAACTTGAAGATAAATATTGGAAGATAACAGAAGTAACCGATAAGTTTAATCGTAAAAGTGTAAGCTATCAGTTAAGTAAAAATGACTGTCTACATAGATGGCTTAAATACAGAGAAGGGTTCTCTTCCCAGTTGGTAAGAATTCTTTTAGATGAATTCAAGATTAACAAAGGAGAGTTAGTAATGGATCCTTTTATGGGGTCTGGTACTACTGCATTGGTATGTGCATTAGAAGGCATCAACAGTATTGGCTACGACATCTTACCAATGTCTAGATTATCTATTATGGCAAAAAGCGCTGTTTACGATTATAATATAAAAGAACTATATGCTATTTTAGATGACATCAAGACATTAGAAGTACCTGAGAATTATAACAAGCACACACCTTATGTGTCCATTACGAAAGGGGCATACCCAGATAAAGAGAGTAAGGCTATCGCATATTATACGGAATATTTTGAACATTCCAATTATACAGACATTTCTAAAAATTTAGTAAAGTTGTGCATACTTAATTCTTTAGAAAGAATTAGCTATACTATTAAGTCGGGGCAGTATTTAAGTTGGGATCATAGATGTCCAAAAATCATAGAAATTAACAGATTAAGAGTTGAAGCCGGCAAAAAACCTTTTGTTAATAAAAATGACAAAGGAAAATTACCGACACTAAAAGAAGCACTATTAGCAGAATTTGCACAGATGGTAGACGACATTGCTTGCCTTCAAGATAAAAATTCTAGTTTTAGCGCTACTTGCAACTATATTGAAGGTAGTGTTTTATTTGAAATAACCAATGTGAAAGCAGACTCTATATCTGGAGTCATTACCTCTCCACCATATTGCAATCGCTATGACTATACACGTACATACGGATTAGAATTAGCATATATGGGTAAAAATGACGAGGACATAAAGAAGCTCCGCCAAACATTACTATCTTGTACTGTAGAAAGCAAATCAAAGGTAGAGATGCTCAAAGAACACTATGAGAAAATAGGTAGGACCGAGCATTATAAAAAAGTTATGGACATTGTTAAAAGCAACAAAGTACTTAACGAAATTATTTCAGCTCTACAAGCAAGAAAGGCAAATAGCGAAATAAACAACAAAGGTATTCTACGAATGGTAGAAGGCTATTTCTTAGAGTTAGCCTTCTTGTTTTCTGAATTATTCCGAATATGCAAACCTGGTGCAAAAGTCGCATTTGTAAATGACAATGTGCGTTATGCTGGTGAAGTAATACCTGTTGATTATTTATGCACAGACATTGCAGAAAAAGTAGGTTTTAAGCCTGTGAAAATATATACTTTAAGACAAAAAAAAGGTAATAGTAGTCAACAGATGGCAAAATATGGACGTGTCGCAATTCGTAAAAGTATAACCATTTGGGAAAAAACATTTGAGGTTATTCCACCGCAACATAAGAATACTTAGTGAGTCTGAATTGTTAAGTAGATTTTGAAATAAATCCTTATGAGTGACAAAGAAAAGGCAATAGCAAAAGAAAAAAAGTTGGAATTTTGGTTGGGCATATTCTTTCTAATTCCACCGATATTAGGTGTAATTGCATTTGTATTATGCCTGTTTGAGATTGACAATAATTTCTCTAATTTATCCAATCTTTCAAGTGATTGGACTACAAACTATAGTTATGATAATGGTGGTGGTGGAATGTCTGCTGCTCCTATCTATTTGGGTATAATGGCTATAGTTGGAGCTTATCTTATAAAGAATAGTGCCAGATATATCTTCATAAGCGAAGATTCTAATAAAACAAATAAAGAAGGTAACGAAAATGGATGATATCAATGGATAGGGTTGCAACATTGTACTAAATAGTATGTGTAGCTTGAGTAACTATGACTATTTCCAAGAATAATTTTAGTGGCAATAGTGACACACCCCCTGTTACCCAGACTAGTACCCCCTATGCCACACCACCATCTAACTATACACCTACCTATTCATAACCAGTGCAACAAACTGAACTTGTAAGATATGGTAGTGGTGCTAAAGCCCCTGATGATGCCTATAATGAAGTCTATGATGATGGGCATGAACAAGGTATAGAAGATGGTACAAATGGCTATAGTCACGGCGCAAACTAAGATGATTCAAGTGAGTATTATGTTTACTATGAAACAAAGTATCAAGAAGGCTATGAAAGTGACTATGATGATGGATTTTCAGAATGACAATCGCATCATGAGGATGAAGAAGTATCAGATGAAGATGAATAGTTTATAAAATAGCAGATGATAAAAGTATTATGGTAAATGTTATTTGGGTTAGGCTTATTTTTTCTTGTTAGTTGGACGTACGCCTAAAAAGGCGAAAGCAATGAATGGAAAAATTGTAATTTCGACATAACATAAGATTAAATACGACCTCTTAATCTTTTATATCTAAACAGAATTCAAATAGCCACAATTATACCGTACAGAGCACTATACTGACAATCAATCATTAACATATACCCTGATTAAAGGCGCTTGTGACTTCAGCCTGCCTCTTGAATTTGCAAATGGCATGAACGACAATAGCCATCCACTTCAAAATGTAAAATATTATTGCCAAAATTTAACACTTGGAAACAGGTGCTTTTAGAGCGAAAAAATGGCTTCAAGGTGCCCCTTGGCAGCATCGGTAGCGGCTTTTTCGCAAAAATCTTTTGCCTTTACGCCGTGAAGCCGACGCGATTACGGCGTAGAGCCGATGCGATCACGGCGTGAAGCCGTTGCCTTTACGCCGTGAAGCCGACACGATTACGGCGTAGAGCCGACGATTTTTGTTAATTTCCGCAACGCCTAAAAATCACCAAAAGTACAACACTTTGATTATTAGCCGTTTATGAAAAATAGCCAAGAATCGCGTTTTTACGGCCAAGAGACTGCTTGATTGAAAAAAAACGATTCTCAGACGACCATTTGTTGAATATTTTTATCCATTTACAAGGGTGGTTTCATGCCGGCCCACAAAAAACGTCCAGTCTCTTTTGAAATAACGCGTCGCGTGTCGCAACAGAAGATGATTATCGGTTGCCAGCAACTTTCCTCATCACTGCCATGGTTTTCCGTATGGGTTGAATTTTGCCATACGGGTGGTAGACGGTTTGCCATTCGGTTTGCCATTCAGGTTGCCATTCGGTTTGCCATTCAGGTTGCCATTCGGGTTGCCATTCAGGTTACCATTCGGGTTGCCATTCGGGTTGCGGACGGGCACAGGGCCCGCCCCTGCCAAGCGCAACGGCAAACCTCCTGACCAACGTGCAGGGGCGGGCCCTGTGCCCGTCAGCAACCCGAATGGCGAAACGACCCTACACAACCAAAATGGCAAAAACAATGCGACCGTCCGCAAGCCGAATGGCAAACGAATGGCAGGAGTGGAAGCCGCGCCCTGCAAGTAGCACAAGAGAGCAACATAATAATGTATAAAATCAGACGCGTTGTTAACTATATTTGCTACCTTTGCACATTACAAAGGAAAATCACATGCAAATAATCGATACCATAACCGCCATCTCTTTCTTTTTGATATCCATCGCATTGACTGCCCTCATCGTGTTCAGGCTTTGGGACATGAGAAAGGCAATATTGCCACGACACGGAAGCGATGCCAAGACAATAATGAAACGAGCCTTGAGGCAACTGAATGTAAATGCTGATTGGACGCAGGACAAGGACACGACCACCTCGCGTTTCGTTTACCAAGGAGGACACTTCAGCATAGAGATCGTGGAAGGCCGCAAATTTGCCACGGTCAACTACCTATACTTCTACAAGGCCGACATGGACAGCATAGAGAACGTGCGTGCCGTGTGCAACCTCTGCAACCTCAATGCGGAAAACTGCCGCATAGTGTACACCGTGGACGGCAAGGACAATTGCGTGGACGTGCATTTCATAAGCGAGATTCCCGTAGCGCAAGACAGCGTTGAAGAATCGCTGCAACTCACCATGGGCAATGCCTTTCGCTGGCAAAACACGTTCACGAAGAAGCTCGAAGACTTAGGCAAGAACAAGAAAAGCGACCAAGAGAAAAAGGCCGCCGAGATTGACGGCGAGCTTGGCCTCCTGCGCGAGCAAGAGATGGCACATCAACCCGAAGGCCCCGGGTGGCACGAGACGCCAAGCGAGCCATACAGCTTGGGCCATGTGCTATCCACCACCATGGGACTAACCGACATCGTGCCCATAGGCTTGACAATGGCCGGGAGCGAGACTGCACGAACAATGACCAACGCCAACGACATATTGGGCATGAGCATTCACGAAGTGCTCATCGAAGACGGCAAGTTCAAACACAAGTCGGCATTTTCCAAGCTCGACTTCTACGATCCTCGCGACCTGTCTGAAGAGCGGCACATGATGATAGACTTTGAGGCAGAGGGACAGACCAAGGACACGCTATACTATCGTGTCACGTTGTCGCTGTCGCCTGCGGCTCTTGACGGCGAGACGGATGACTGTTCATGGAAACGGCAGAAATCGGCCACGAGCATAATGATCGGCTATGACCTGACGCCTTCTGACGAGCGGTTGGCCCATTTCCACTATGTATGGAAAGAGGCCATGGCCAAGGTCAATAGCGGCGACGAGGAAAACATGACCGACGAGGAAAAGACCATTGCCAATATGCAGAGACCACACATAGCCGAGAACTTCCACATTGGCAGGCAACTATATTTGCAGAAGCGCTTCTACGAGGCACTGGGGCACTTGACCGACGCTTACCACGAGCTGGAGGCCATATGGACTGGCAATGACCGCATTGGCAGGGATTCCATCCATGAGACCGCGTATCTCATAGCCTGCTGCTACATGAGTCTCAGGCAATATGAAAAGGCCTGCTTTTATATACAAGCCACGGCGCCATTCGGCATCGGCAAATACACGAAAGTATATATCAACAGCCTGGTCAACAACAAGGACTTCAGGGCTCTCGACGCCATTGACACCTTGCTCGACGACCTGTCTCGATGGCACGAGAACAATTTTTTGGGCAGCGATGACGACGATGATGACCAATACAACCCCAACGAGGCGCAACTTGACAGCTTCATCAGTTTCGCCAAGCGACGCAAGGCATACCTGCTCGTCGACCTGGGCAGATACGGCGAAGCGGAAGCCATGCTCACGAAGATGCTCAATGAGCCGGAAAACAGCGACTTCGCCCTCAATGAGCTCGCGTATATACAGAAGAACAAGTGACAGTATAATGAAATCAGTATAACAACAAAACAATAATATAAGATGTATTACATAGAAAAATCGTTTGAGATATCGGCTTGTCACCACTTAATACTTGACCACGGCAGCAAATGCGAGAACATGCATGGCCACAACTGGCAAATAACGGTATACTGCAAGGCCGAGGAGCTCGACAACAACGGGATGGTGATCGACTTCACGCTCATAAAGCAGAAAATACACGGCAAGCTCGACCACCAAGACCTGAACAAGGTGCTCGACTTCAACCCTACGGCAGAGAACATAGCCAAGTGGATTGTGGACGAGATACCACATTGCTACAAGGCAAAGGTGGCTGAGACGGCGAGCAACGTGGCCATTTATGAGAAATAGATGATGGACAGGACATATCGCGTCAACGACATTTTCTATTCGCTGCAAGGCGAGGGACACAACACGGGGCGCGCGGCCGTGTTCGTGAGATTCAGCGGTTGCAACCTGAGATGCCCTTTCTGCGACACCGACTTTTCTGAGTTTGACAACATGACCGTCAAGGAAATAGTTAGCCGTATGACGAATCTCATCCCCAATTCGGAAGAGAGGCCCATGGTGGTGCTTACCGGCGGAGAGCCGACATTGCAAGCAGACTGCGCCCTTATCGACGCCATCCACAACGCGGGATTCCAGATGGTGGCAATGGAGAGCAACGGCACGGGCGAGCCTCCCGCGAACCTCGACTGGCTGACGGTGTCGCCCAAGGAACGTGTCAGCGTGAGCCGTTGCAATGAGCTGAAAGTGCTGTTCGATGGCAAAAACGAGCCAAGCGACCATGGGGTGAACGCTGACTTCCACTATCTGCAGCCACTCGACAGTGGAGACGAAAAAGAAAACGCCTCCATCTTGAGAAGCTGCGTGGATTACATCGCCAAGCATCCACAGTGGAGGCTCAGCCTCCAAACCCACAAGCTCATAGGCATAAAATAGGGAAACGGCAATGGGAGGCACGGATTATATCTACTGGATTTTCTACGTCGCCTATGTCGCGGTAGACATAGTGGTGATGTTGAAGGTGGTGATGGACAATCGGCAGCCATCAAAGACCATGGCTTGGCTCCTCGTGCTTTGGGCGGTGCCATTCGTGGGAATCCTCCTCTACTTCTTCTTCGGGCAAAACACGCGCAAGGAGAGGCTCATCTCCGAGAGATCGCTGAGCCAGCTCACCAAGCGGTCGATGTTTGAGTATATCGAACAGAAAGACCTTCGCCTGCCAGAGGCCCACCGGCCGCTGATGATGCTCTTCAAGAACCAAAGCATGGCATTGCCCTTCAAGGACAACGAGGTAAGGATTTACACGTCGGGCTACGAGTTCTTCCCCAACCTGCTACGCGAGATTAGCCTCGCCAAGAAGCACATCCACGTGGACATATACATTTTCGAGGACGACGAACTGGGCAACCTCATAGCCGACGCCTTGATAGACAGGGCAGAGCATGGCGTGGAAGTGAGGGTGATCTACGACGACGTGGGATGCCTGAAAGTGAAAAATGACTTCCACGAGCGCATGCGCAACGCTGGCATCGAAATTCATCCCTTCATGCCGGTGAAGTTTCCCATGTTCACCTCGAAAGCCAACTACCGAAACCACCGCAAGATCATAGTCATCGACGGGCGCGTGGGGTTCGTGGGCGGCATGAACATAGCCACGCGATACGTGAAGGGAACAGGCACGCAACCCTGGCGCGACACGGTGACGCGAGTGACAGGCGGAGCCGTATACGGCTTGCAACGGGCATTCCTGGTGGATTGGTACTTCGTTGACCGCACTCTCATCACAAACCAGAGCTACTATCCCCCACTCGACCATTCCATCAACAACAACTGCCTCGCACAAGTGGTAACGAGCAGCCCAATAACCCTCTGGCCCGACATCATGCAAGGCTATGTGCGCATATTGCTCGAGGCAAAGCGGTATGTCTACATGGAGACCCCTTATTTCCTGCCCACGGAGCCAGTGCTCTTCGCCATGCGCACCGCGGCCCTCGCGGGGGTTGACGTGAGGCTGATTGTGCCGATGCACAGCGACTCCAAGATCGTGGAATGGGCAAGCGCGAGCTATATCAGCGAAGTGGCGGAAGCCGGGGTGAAGGTCTATTTCTACCAAGCAGGATTCAACCACTCCAAGTTTTTGGTCAGCGACGACAGCATCTGCACTTGTGGAAGCACCAACGTGGACTTCCGCAGCTTTGAGCACGACTTTGAGGCCAACGTCTTCTTCTTCGACGAGGGCGTGGCATTGCGCATGAAGAAGATATTCCTCGACGACCAGGCCCTAAGCCCAACCTACGACGAGATTTTCGCTCACGCGCACTTCTCGTTCAGGAAAAGGCTTTGGACAAGCATAATAAGACTTTTGAGTCCGCTCTTGTGATTTTTTTCGTAACTTTGCACCAAAGCAGTTCATTTGGCACATAGAGGAAAACGAAATGAGATTGAAAGTCAACAACACATATTGTCTCGGAGGATGCGCCTTCCTGTTAGCCATCCTATGCATCGCAAGCATAGGCTCTCCCATGCACTTTGAGAAGCAAAGGGCAAGACGCGAGAACGCCGTGAAGGAAAGGCTGATGACCATTCGCGCGGCAGAAGAGAAATACAGGGCAAGACATGGGGTATACGCCGCGAGCTTCAAGGAGCTCGCACGCTGTGGACTTCTCGCCGACTCGCTCGGTGATGTCCCGGGCGTGGAAGGCCAACGGTTTTCCATAACAGCTACCACCCTTCCCGGTAAGAGCGGAAAGGCAATACCCGTGATGGAATGCGGCGCGACATACAAGCAATACCTGGATGGGCTCGACAAGTCGAGCATAAGCGAGCTCACCGAGGAGGCCAGCGCCAACGGAAGATTCCCTGGCCTGAAAATAGGCGATACGGAAACACCAAACGACAACGCGGGCAACTGGTGAGCCCCGATGCCACGCTAACAACATGAATTTCGAAAAGACCATGCAACACAGAATGACGATAAGGGTGGCGGCTGGCTCACTCGCCTTCGCTCTTCCAAAGGACACGGATCGCACGCAAGTGGACTTCTGCAAATACGCATCGAAAAGCGGTATATCCGTGGCGGCGCAACTGCGCGACGCTTTCAAGACCGTGGAGATGCTGAAAGAGTCTGCAACCGAAAGGGCCAAGATCCTTGTAGACTCGCCCATCCTCCTGATACCTCTCGATGAATACAACGACAAGGACAAGGAGACCCTCTATAAGCACTCGTTCCCATCAACAGAGGGCTGCGCCATCATTGGCAATGTGCTGCCCGACTTGAATGCCGTGGCCGTGTTTGCACTGAACCGTGACCTGAAGCTCGTGGTGGAAGACCATTACAACGACACGAGGTACATACACCTCATGCAACCCGTGTGGGACTATCTGCACAGGAGGCACTTCCTTGGCAACAGGCGGAAGCTGTATGTTTATTTCCACGACAACGAACTGGAGATGTTCAGTTTCGAGCGCAACCATTTCATCTTCTACAACCGATATCAAGCCCGCTCGGTCAAGGACGCGGTATACTTCACGCTCTTCGTCTGGAAACAGCTCGCGCTTGACCAAACACACGACGAGCTGTACCTTGTGGGCGAGATTCCCGACAAGGAGACGATGCTCAGGAGCCTGCGAGAATACGTCCAGATGGTAGCGGTAATCAGTTCTACCGCAAGTTTCAGCAACGTGCCATTGACACAGGAAAAGGGAATTACGTTTGACATGATAACATCTTTACTCGCATGAGAATAATAACCGGAAAATACAAAGGACGGCATTTCGACATCCCACGCACATTCAAGGCAAGGCCCACGACCGATTTCGCGAAAGAAAACATCTTCAACGTGCTCAATGGCTACCTCGACTTCGACGGATCGTCATCGTTGGACCTTTTCGCAGGCACGGGAAGCATATCTCTTGAGATGCTGTCAAGGGGGTGTGCCCCCGTGATAAGCGTGGAAGCCGACAGGGAGCACTCAGCTTTCATCGACAAGTGCATGAAGAAAATAGGCACAAGTGACAACATATTGATACGTGGCGACGTTTTCCGCTTCTTGAAGAAATGCCACGAGACATTCGACTTCATCTTCGCCGACCCACCATACGCATTGGACAATCTCGCGTCCATACCAAGCCTGATATTTGAAAACGAGCTTTTGAAACCAGACGGCATCTTCGTGCTGGAGCATGGCAAGAACTACGACTTCTCAGAAGAGCCACACTTCGTGGAGCACAGAAGCTATGGAAGCGTGAACTTCTCCCTATTCAGATAAGGACACTGGATGAAGACTTACGAGCTGGTAGAACGCATCATCGGCAACTTCGGCTTTTCTCCTACGCATGACCAATACAACGCCCTCAACGTTTTCTCGCACTTTCTCGCCGACCGCAGACAAGAGGCCGTGATGGTGATGCGAGGCTCGGCCGGCACTGGCAAGACATCACTCGCCTCGGCCATCGTATACACACTCCACTCCCTCGGACAGCGGCTCGTGCTCATGGCACCCACAGGACGCGCCGCAAAGGTTTTTTCCATGAGCAGCGGAATGGAGGCAAGCACCATACATCGCACGATATACAGGGAGAAAAGTTTTACTGGTATTGAAGGAAGTTTCGACCTTAACTTCAACGTGCACAAAAACACATTGTTCGTGGTCGATGAGGCCTCCATGATAGGCAATGGCAGCGCGGGAGAAAGTGGCTTCGGCTCCGGCAGCGTGCTCTACGACCTCATGCGCTATGTATACAACGGCAACAACTGCCGACTCATGCTCATTGGCGACAAGGCGCAGTTGCCGCCAATAGGCGAGGAAGAGGCTCCGGCATTGTCAGCGCAAGAACTTGAAAGCTATGGTCTCAACGTTTACCAATGCGACCTCGATGAGGTGCTCAGGCAAGGAGAAGGCTCAGGCATTCTCTACAACGCAACAATCATCAGACGCATGATAACGCACAGCGAAATGACCTATCTGCCAAAAATCCACTTGAAAGGATTCTCCGACATAATGATCATGCCGGGCAACGACCTGATAGAAAGTCTTGCGTCAAGCTATAGCAAGATGGGGACAGACGAGACAATAATCATAACACGCTCAAACAAAAGGGCAAACATATATAATAATGGTATAAGGAATTCCATTCTTGACCGCGAAGAAGCCTTATGCCCCGGCGACATGCTGATGGTCGTGAAAAACAAATACATAGCCAACGACAACAAAAACAATGGAAGCGGCATAGAAGAAAGCAAAAACCAGAAGGAGACTTTCATTGCCAACGGCGACCGCTGCGTGGTATGCAGGGTACGCAATTTCATAGACCTTTATGGTTTCCATTTCGCTGATGCCACACTGAGATTTCCAGACTTGGACAACTATGAGCTTGACACGACCATCATTCTCGACACGCTATCAAGTGAGGCACCAGCCCTCACACGCGAACAAAACGAAAGACTCTTCAATGGGGTTATGGAAGACTATGACGACATACCATTGAAGGCAGACCGCATGAAGGCTTTGAGAAAAGACAAGTATTTCAACGCCATACAAGTGAAATTCGCCTACGCCGTCACCTGCCACAAGGCACAAGGCGGACAATGGCAGCACGTTTATCTCGACCAGGGGTACATGACCGACGACATGCTCACCCCCGACTATATCCACTGGCTATACACGGCTTTCACACGTGCCAAGGAAAAGCTGTTTCTCGTGAATTGGCCCAAGACACAAATTGATGTCTGACAAGACAATTGCACCAATTATAAGTAACACCTACCATCTTCTTACATGCACAAAACCATGCGTATTGTGCAAAAAACGGCTCTTTTAATGCCTTTTCTTTGGCAGGGAGGCAAATTTGTTGTAATTTTGCCCCGACATATTGTCCATATCTATAAGAAGATTACATAATTACATATAATAATAATACATGAAATTGAACATTGTAGTGCTTGCCAAGCAAGTACCCGACACGCGAAATGTGGGTAAAGATGCAATGACAGCCGAAGGCACTGTGAACCGTGCCGCGCTTCCTGCCATCTTCAACCCCGAAGATCTCAACGCGTTGGAACAGGCTCTTCGCCTGAAAGACCAGGATCCCGAAAACGTACACGTTGGTGTTGTCACCATGGGTCCTCCACGTGCAGGCGAGATATTGCGTGAAAGCCTTTACCGTGGCGCTGACGAGGGTTGGCTCCTCACAGACCGAAAGAGTGCTGGTGCCGATACGCTCGCCACAGCTTATTTCCTCTCAAAGGCAATAGAGAAAATCGACAAGGAGGCTTTCCATGTAGACCTCGTAATCGGTGGTCGCCAGGCTATTGATGGTGACACCGCTCAGGTAGGCCCACAGGTGGCACAGAAACTTGGTCTCAACCAGGTGACTTACGCTGAGGAAATAAAAGAGGTGAAGGACGGCAAGGCTACAATAGTGCGCCATATCGACGGTGGCGTGGAGACAGTGGTGGCTCCTTTGCCAGTGATGGTCACTGTCAATGGCACTGCAGCCCCTGCACGCCCATGCAACGCCAAACTCGTGATGAAATACAAATACGCCTCTTGCCCAATGGAGCGCAAGGGCGACGAGCCTTGGGCTTCTCTTTACGAGACACGTCCTTATCTCACGCTCGGACAATGGAGCATCGCCGACTGCGGAGCCGACTACGCACAGTGCGGTCTCGCTGGCTCGCCCACGAAGGTGAAAGCCGTGAAGAACATCGTCTTCCAGGCCAAGGAGAGCAAAAGACTCACCGCTTCCGACGAGGACGTGGAGGGTCTCGTGAAAGAACTGTTGGACGAGAGTATTATTGGATAGTAAGTAGTGGAAACAATGAATAACGTATTTGTATATTGCGAGATAGAAGGCACTACCGTACAGGAAGTGTCACAAGAACTGCTCACCAAGGGTCGCAAGCTCGCCGACACTCTCGGCGTGGAGCTCAACGCCAT
>DJQL01000018.1:2545-3981 GCA_002437565.1 Prevotella sp. UBA6387 | reverse complement strand
GCCCTCATGGGAGCTACCGTCATTGGCCGCGACCTCGGCCCAAGGGTATCGTCATCATTGACCTCTGGCCTCACTGCCGACTGCACACAGCTGGAGATTGGCGAGTACGATGACAAGAAGAGCGGAAAGCACTACGACAACCTGCTCTTCCAGATTCGCCCAGCTTTTGGTGGCAACATCGTGGCTACCATCGTAAACCCTGACCATCGTCCACAGATGGCTACTGTCCGTTCAGGCGTCATGCAGAAAGCTCTCTATGAGGGCAAGGCCAAGGGTGAGGTCGTCTATCCAGACCCCAAAAAATATGTCAATCCATTGTCATACGCCGTGCAGGTGATAGACCGTCAGGTGGAGGCTGCCAAGAACAACCTCAAGAGCGCGCCTATCGTAGTGGCTGGCGGTTATGGTGTTGGCTCAAAGGAAGGCTTCGACATGCTCTTCCAACTTGCCAAGGAGCTTCACGGTGAGGTAGGCGCAAGCCGCGCAGCCGTGGACGCAGGATGGGTGAGCCATGACAGGCAGGTTGGTCAGACGGGCGTGACGGTACACCCCAAAGTGTACATCGCTTGCGGCATCAGCGGCCAGATTCAGCACATTTCCGGTATGCAAGATTCGGGCATCATCATCTCTGTCAACAGTGACCCAGACGCTCCAATCAATCAGATTGCCGACTATATCATAACTGGCACCGTGGAGGAGGTCGTTCCGAAACTCATCAAGTATTATAAGCAGAATAATAAGTAATTCTTTTATTCTCCAAAACAAACAACAATGACAGACGCAAAAAAACTACAATATTATCTCGACTCGCCTCTGATGAAGCGTATTGTCGAGCTGAAAGAGCGCGACTTTGCAGACAAGGACAAGTTTGACTATGCTCCTGTTTCTTACGATGACGCCATCGAGAACTATAAGCGCATCGTAGACATCACTGGCGAGGTAGCGAAGAATGTCATAGAGCCAAACTCGGAGAGCGTTGACCTCGAAGGCCCACACCTCGTGGACAACCGCATGGTCTACGCATCAAAGACATACGAGAACCTTGACGCAACGCGCAAAGCCGGTCTCTGGGGCATCACCATGCCACGCCGTTTCGGTGGACTCAACCTGCCCATGACGGTGTTCTCCATGCTCTCTGAGCTTGTATCGGCTGCGGACAGCGGCTTCCAGAACGTGTGGTCGCTCCAAAGCTGCATAGACACACTCTACGAATTTGGCACTCCTGAGCAGCAGGCTAAATACATACCACGCATCTGCGCTGGCGAAACCATGTCAATGGACCTCACAGAGCCCGACGCTGGCTCAGACCTTCAGCACGTCATGCTCAAGGCCACACAGGATGCCGACGGTACATGGAGGCTCAATGGCGTGAAGCGTTTCATAACCAATGGCGACTCAGACATTCACCTCGTGCTGGCACGTTCAGAGGAGGGCAC
>DJQL01000018.1:0-2506 GCA_002437565.1 Prevotella sp. UBA6387 | reverse complement strand
ATGTTCATCTACGACAAGCGCGACGGTGGCGTGGACGTGCGCCACATCGAGAACAAGCTGGGCATCCATGGCTCACCAACCTGCGAACTTGTTTACAAGAACGCCAAGGCTGAGCTTTGCGGTGACCGTCGCCTCGGCCTTATCAAGTATGTGATGAGCCTGATGAACGGCGCGCGTCTCGGCATCGCGGCCCAGAGCGTGGGATTGCAACAGGAGGCTTACGACCAGGCAGTAGACTACGCACGAGAGCGCAAACAGTTTGGCGAGGCCATTATCAACTTCCCTGCCGTCTACGACATGCTGTCACGCATCAAGGCTAAGCTTGACGCAAGCCGTGCCGTCCTTTACCAAACTTCACGCTACGTGGACATCTACAAGACCCTTGAGGACATCTCTCGCGAGCGCAAGCTAACGGCCGACGAGCGCAAGGAGATGAAGAAATACAGCCGCTTGGCCGACGCATTCACTCCTCTGGGCAAGGGCATGACATCTGAGTATGCCAACCAATCGGCTTACGACTGCGTGAGCGTGCATGGCGGCTCAGGCTTCATCATGGAGTATAAGGCTCAACGCCTGTTGCGCGACGCTCGCATCTTCTCCATCTACGAGGGCACCACGCAGCTTCAAGTGGTGGCGGCTATCCGCTACATCACCAACGGCACTTATCTCAACATCATGAAAGAGATGCTCCTTGAGGAAGTGTCCGAGGCTGTGAAGCCTCTCCTCGACCGCATCGCCAAGTGCGTGGACCTCTACGCCGAGGCCGTGGAAAAGGTAAAGGCCGACAACGACCAGGCAGAGCACGACTTCCTTGGCCGCCGCCTATACAACATGACTGGCGACATCATCCTCTCCCTGCTCCTGCTCAACGATTCCACAAAGGCTCCAGAGGAGTTTGAGAAGAGCGCAAACGTCTTCGTGCGCATGGCAGAGGAAGAGTGCATAGGCTCTCACGCATACATCATGAACTTCAAAGCAGAAGATCTCAAAAACTTTGTGACAGAGTAAACAACATTAGAACAAAACAGCATAAAAGAAGCCACGCCAATGTTCTTGGCGTGGCTTCTTTTTATAACAAATGTTTTGCGCCCAACCGTGTCTATCAATACGATAGGCGTATTGAGCGACTTTATTATTTTACGATTTTTCTTACCGTGCCATCGCTCATGCGCACGATGTTGATGCCGTGGCGCATGGCAGCAACGCGCTTGCCATCAACAGTGTAGATGCCAACAACGTGTACATTGTCGTTCTCCGTGGGAAGGACAACGCCATTCGTAATGTTCTTTATTTCAGCGATAATGTCCTCCAAGGCTTTGATGTCCTCCTCACTGCGCAGATAGTAGGAGCGAGAGGTTGTCTCAAGAGTGTTTTCAAGCTTATTACGCAACTCGTCAGTGAGCTCTTCCTTACCGAGATACGACTTTGCCTCGTCGAAGAGTTCTACATATTTATCGTATGTTTGCTTCTGCTTGGGAGAAATGAGCAACCAATCGTTGGCAGAGCCTTTGCTCTCCGCCGCTGAATACTTTGGAGAGTTGCCATCCGTATCGATATTAAAGTAGCGCGTCTCCGTGCCGCCCAAAAGCTTGTTGCGAGTATTGACAAGCTTGTATACATACTCACCTTCCATGTTCTGCGCATCATCATTCAGCAAGGCCGTGAACGTCGTGGCTCCACTGTTCTCCTGGATTTTTGTATTCCAAGAGCCTTTATATTCCATGTGCAAACGATACTTGTCAGAATCGAATGTGTAGCCTTTAGTTTGAGAGCGTACGAACCATGTCGGGGCGGCATTGACGTCGGTCACCTTAGGCTTGGTATCATGGCTAATGAAGTATTTCTTGCCGACATTATATATATAAACCTCCTGGCCGTTGCCCTCTATTTGCTCACCGTTCCACCACTTGTCGCTGCTGCACGCATTGAGCGTTGAAGGGTCTGAATGGTAAGTGGCCGTAAAGTTCACGATTACGGGCACGTGGTCGCCAAGCAGCTCTCCATCTGCCGACTGATAGCGTGCGGCATCGAAGGTGATGCTGTTGGCTGTCAATGTCGTGCTATTGGCAGGATTGACAGGATTGAGAAACAGTACCTTGTCCACTATCTCGTAATAGCGGTAGGCTTCTGGGTCGGTCTTCTTATCGGCTGGAATCACCAATGTTTCAGAGTTGTCAAGCTTGGGGTATTCGCCATTCTTGCACAGGTTAATCCACGCGTCAGTGACAGTGTATTTGCCAGCTGCATTAATGGGGTCAATGAAGAGCGACAGAATGTCGTCGCGAGTGTAGCGACTGTTGGTGTCGCCCATCACTATGACCGCGTGGCCGTTGGGATTAGCGAGAATAGCGTCGCGCAACTGTTCCCACTGAGATGCCCGCGCAGCGTTATCCTGAGGATCCGTGTCGGCATCCATGTGCATGGTATAGAAGTCTACAACCACGCCATCACCGAAATCAACGGTATAGAAGCGATATCCCTTGTTTATAAGTTCGTCGGAACCATT
>DJQL01000051.1 GCA_002437565.1 Prevotella sp. UBA6387 | reverse complement strand
ACTGCCAACTTTTTCCCTTGTTGTTTTACGAATTTCTTATCCCGAACTGGGGTAGTCACTTCGGCATTATGTAGATTAGTCGACGGTGCATTTCGCAGGTTACACGAAGATGTTGTTGCCGAGCTTCTTGGCGAGCAGGTTGCGTATCTGCTGCATGTCCTTGAACTCTTCCATGAGCTTCTTCAGCTTGTCCATGTCGCCGGCCACTTTCTGCATCTGCGCCTGCAGCTCCTTCAGGTGCCTTTCCACGTAGCTCATGCGGAAGTCGAGAAGCAAGTGCTCCGTTTGCGCCCTTAGCGCGTCGGTTTGGTTGGCCTCTTTCTGTTTCCTTGCCTCCTCGTTTATGGCCCCCTCGTCTTTTGGCTGGGTCACGTGGTAGGCATCGGCCGACAGCGTCGTAGCCACGCGGCAGATGTCGATGTCGTCGTGGTGGAGGAAATAAGGCTCGGCCTTCCATTGTGGGGCAGAGCTTTTCTCCGCCGCCTCATGCAATATGCGGTTGTACAAGTCGTTGCTGAAGGATAGATGGTCTTGCGCCAGGCTGTATTCCACCACCTGCGCTATCGTGAGGTTATGGCATACGCCATTGTCGTCTTCCACATTATTATATATGACGCGTTCGCCATGCTTCACGATGAGCCTTACGATGAGCGATGATGCCTTTCCCTTGTCGTCGACTACATGCTCCTCGGTGTTCTGCGCGGTGGCCTTTGGCTCTGGCGTGGCATAGGGGCTCTTGTTTCTGATGTAGGTGTTCATCCTGTTGATGAGCGTGGCCTCTGCCATGCCTATGCGCTGTGAGCAATCGTGGATGTAGGTGTCGCGCAAGATGGGGTCTTGTATCATGGATATGCTCTCCACGATGGAGTTGATGCCGTCGGCGCGTTTCTTCGGGTCCGTCTCGCCCTTGAGCAGCAACGATGTCTTGAACTGTATGAAGTCTTCCTGGTTGTCGTCGATATACTTGCGGAAATCCTCCGCAGTGTGGCTTCTCGCGAACTCGTCGGGGTCTTGCCCGCCCGGCAGCAGCAGCACCCTTAGGCTCATGCCCTCGGAGAGCAGCATGTCGGTGCCTCGCAAGGCTGCGTGAATGCCGGCCGCGTCGCCATCGTAGATGAGCGTGATGTTGCCAGTGAAGCGGTGTAGCATGTGTATCTGGTGGAGGCTCAAGGCCGTGCCGGAGTTGGCCACAACGTTTTCTATGCCGCATTGGTGCATGGATATGACGTCGGCCTGGCCCTCGACCATGAACACGCGGTCTTCCTTGGCTATGGCTCGCTTGGCCTGCCAAATGCCATAGAGCTCGTGGTCCTTGTGGAAGACCTCCGAGTCGGGCGAGTTGACATATTTCTGGTTCACGCCTTTCGTGCGCTTGTCGAGCACGCGGGCAGTGAATCCCACCACCTTGCCGCTCACGCCCGTCCATGGGAAGACCACGCGCCCGGCATAGCGGTCGATGAGCTCATTGCGCTCCGTCTTATAGCACAGGCCGGTGGACACTAAAAACTCCTCCTTGTAGCCTTTCTGTTTGGCTGCGGTGGCAAGCAAGAAACGGTCGGGCAGGTCGTAGCCAAGGTTGAACTTCTTTATGATGTCGTCGCGGAAGCCACGCGAGCGGAAATATTGCAAGCCAATGGCCTGGCCATCGGGATGGTTGTGGAGAAGATCCTCGAAATACTGTTCCGCCCACTCGTTGACGATGAACATCGACTCGCGTTTCGACTGTTCCTCCTTCTCCTCATTGGTCAGTTCGCGCTCTCTTATCTCTATGTGATATTTCTTCGCGAGCCATCTCAGCGCCTCGGGATAGGTGAGCTGTTCGTGCTCCATGATGAAGGTTACGGCGTTGCCGCCCTTGCCGCAACCGAAGCAGTGACAGGTGCCACGCGCCGGGGAGACATAGAACGACGGTGTCTTCTCGTTGTGAAAAGGGCAGAGACCTTTATAATTGGCCCCCGACTTCTTAAGCGTGACAAACTCCGACACGACATCCACGATGTTTGCCGCGTCCTTGATTTTCTCTACTGTCTGCCTGTCTATCATCACCTATCTATTATTGTCTCTTGTTGCCTTACTTAATGACCCTTGTGTAGTCTTTCTTGCGAGGCTTGGCAGGGTGAGGCTCGCTTTCGGAATAGCCCAATGCCAATGAGCCGACGCCCATGAGACCTTCGGGCAGTCCCCACGACTTCATCAGCTCTTTCACCTCTGGGCGCTCAACCATCTTGTCGACGCGATTGATCCAGCAAGAGCCGAGCCCGATGGAGTGGGCGGCGAGCATCATCGTGCCGAGGATGAGGCTGCCGTCTTTCACGTTGTTGGCGTTGTCGGCGGGCGCGAAGACATACACTTGTGTTGGCGCTCCATAGAAAGGGTCTGATTTCGTGCCCATTATTTCCGCGTTTATCTTCGAGAGTATGGCCTTCTGCCGCTCGTCTTGCACGGCCACGATGAACGGGTCTTGCGTGCCCATGCCCGTGGGAGCCCACGTGCCAGCCTCGAGCACGGTGTTTAGCTGTTCGTTGGTGACTTGTTCCTTCTTGAAGCGGCGAATGCTGCGACGCTCCTTGATAGCCTTTAAAACTTCATTTTCCATGGTTCTATCGTTATTTCATTCGATGTCCTTTACGTAAATGCGATGCCGCCTTATCTCCTCCGACTCCAGGTATTGCCATTGCGAGAGCACGCCCTTGTTGGTCTCCATCTGTGGCCCTGTCACGGCGTATTCGAATCCATAGCGCCGGTACCATGATATTAGGTCGTTGAAGATGATGGCGTTGGCGCCTTTCATGCGGTATTCGGGCAACACGCCGATGAGCAGCAAGTCCACCGTTCGGGTAAAGTGCCATTTCAGCTCCTTGAAAAGTTGCCACCATCCGAAGGGCAGGAGCTTGCCGTCGTGGGTGCGACGCAACGCCTCGGAGAAAGAGGGAAACGACACCCCGAAGCCTACCATCTTGTCGTCTTTCTCGGTGTCGACCACGCAGGTGACGAGGTTGAGGTCGGCAAGTCTAATGTAATTGTTGGTTATCGTGTCTATCTGCTCGGTTGAGAGTTGCGAGTACCCATACAGGTTGGCGTAAGTGATGTTGAGGATGTTGAAAAGTTCGCGTGCCCTGCCACCCTTGGTCATGTCGCGGACGCTGAACTTTCTCTCTTCGAGGTGATAGTGCGTCTTGATGAGCTTTGCCGTGCGTGCGAACTTCTCTGGTGTCACCTCGGGCACCTTAATGCGATATTCCACATAGTCGTTGTCTTTCTTGAAGCTGAGCCGGTCCATGTGTTTTGGGTAATAATGGTAGTTGTAGTTGACGTACATGCTCGACAGCTCGTCGAAACCGTCCACCAGCATACCTTCGCGATCCATGTCCTCGAAGCCGAAAGGCCCCGCTATCTCGGTCATGCCCTTGTCCTTTCCCCATTTCTCCACGGCAAGCAAAAGGGCCTCAGAGACCTTGGGGTCATCGATGAAGTCGAACCAGCCGAAGCGCACCATCTTGCGTTTCCAGTAGTCGTTGGCACGATGGTTTATTATGGCAGCCACCCTGCCAACGACCTTGCCCTCCTTGTAGGCAAGGAAGCATTGAGCCTCACAAAACTCGAAAGCGGGGTTGGAGCCGGGCTTCAGCGTGAGCTTCTCGGCAAGGTAAAGGTATGGCACGGCATACGGGCTGTCGCGATAAAGGTCGTAAAAGAAATCCACGAAAGCCTTGCGCTGCTTGCCAGTCACCACTTCTGTGACCAGAATGTCTGAAAGTGAACTCATTGCCGTCTACTTGATAAACCCTTGGCTTTTAAGAGCTTTCATCAACCCTTCCGACATGGCCTCGTTGTCCTTGCGAGTGTATCTCAGGTCGGTGAATACCTGTGCCAACGTCTCCTTGTGGTTAATCTCCACGAAATGCTTGTTTTCCGCCAATGACTCTTTGTAAGCGTAGAATTGATTGATTCTCTCTGGTGTGTAGTCGTCGTAGGTTTCTTCGTGGATGATGGCTTCCACGGGCAGACGGTCGCTTTGCGCTGGGTCTTCGTCGGGCCATCCCAGCGTTATCGTCGCCACGGGGAAGGTGAGCTTAGGCAGCTTGAGAGTGTCGATTATGAGTTGTGGGAGATACACCGTGGTGCCAAGGAAGCATGTGCCCAAGCCTTCTTCCTCGGCGAGGTTGCAGAAAGTCTGGCAATAAAGCAGCGTGTCGGTGGCGGCGTTGATGAAACTGAGGAAATTGTCGTAGCCAGGCTCGGCCTTGCGGTTCTCCGCCCAAAGCGTGGTGCGGCGGAAGTCGGCACAGAAAGTGAGCACTACAGGCGCGCCTGTCACCATTGGCTGGTTGAAGTGGGCTGGCGCGAGTTTTTCTTTCATCTCCTTGCTGCGTGTCACTACGACACTATAGAGCTGGAGGTTGCCCATCGTTGGCGTGCGCTCCGCGTCTTTCAGAAGACTTGTCAGTAATTGGGTGGACACCTCACGGCAGGAATATTTCCTTATGCTCTTTCTATGATTCAAACTATCCATATTTCCTTTTTGCTGCTCTCTTTTGAACGTATTTTTGCAAAGTTATGGAAAATCATCTGAAAAAAATGGTTTTTTTGTTTAGTTTTATATAGAATGTGGAAAATAAAAGGTATTTTTGCACATTGATAACTCGTGTGAAACGAGAACAAAACAAAAACAAGCTTGCATAAGTTTCATGGATTTACAACAATCGGATAAGGAAATCAAGGCCCAGTCGGCTGCTTCGTCAGACGGCTCTATTTGGGCTAATGGCGACTATGCGCGTCCACAGGTGATAGAGAATCGCCCAGACGAGCTCGACTGCGATGTCGTGCGCTTTCAAAACAATAAGGACAAATGGGTGGCGTTCGTGGGCCTTCTCGATGGTCGGCCTTACGAGATCTTCACTGGCCTACAAGACGACGAGGAGGGCATAGTGTTGCCCAAGACCGTGGTGAAGGGAAAAATAATCAGACAGACAAACCCGGACGGGACACACCGCTACGACTTCCAATTTGAGAACCGCCGTGGATATAAGACTACCGTCGAGGGATTGTCGGACAAGTTCAACCCGGAGTACTGGAACTATGCCAAACTCATTTCCGGAGTGCTGCGCTATGGTATGCCAATAGACCACGTGGTGAAACTGGTGAGCTCGTTGTCACTCAACGACGACAACATCAACACGTGGAAGAATGGAGTGGTGAGAGCGCTGAAGAAATACGTGACGGAATGATTGGGAAGGATATGTCTCGCAGGTCACTTCTCACGTTAGGCTTCTTGCTCCTTTGCTCGTTGACGCTATGCGCCGCGTCTCGACAATTCACGGTGGTGATCGACGCTGGTCATGGTGGCAACGATTGTGGTGCCAAGGGTTTGATATCTTATGAGAAGAACCTCACCCTGCGCTATGCCCTCGCCTTGGGCAGCGCCATAGAAAAGAATTTTGACGACGTGCGTGTGGTCTACACCCGACGCACTGATGTCTTCATACCGCTGCACGAGCGTGCCGACATTGCCAATCGTAACAAGGCTGACCTATTCTTGTCTGTACACATCAATGCCCTTGCGGGTGGGAGGATAAGCCACGGTTTTCAAAGCTATACGCTTGGCACCGGAGAACGCACGGGCTCGAAAGGACTGCAGGAAAACCTTGAGGTGGCCAAGCGGGAAAACTCGGTGATATTCCTGGAGAAAGACTATAAGACCCGATACAAGGGATTGGAAAACTCAGCCGAGGGCGACATCATGTTTGAGCTTATCGCAGACAAGAATCGTGAGAGGAGCGTGGAGCTGTCGCGCATATTGCAAACAGAGGTCTGTCGCGCCACGGGAAGAGTAAATGGCGGCGCGCACCAAAACAATCTCGCCGTGTTGCGCCTCACGTCCATGCCCGCCGTACTGTTGGAGCTCGGCTTCATTACCACGCCCGACGAGGAAAACTACTTGAACACCGACTCTGCCCTTGACGCTTACACGAGGGGCATTGTCAGCGCTTTCAGGATTTACAAGCGACGCTATGGCTCCATGGGCACGGAGATTCCGTATGATGACAATGCCGACGATGATTCCTCATCTTATATGTCTGCCAATATCGCCGCGAGCGACGATGGAGGCAGGTCGACGAGAAACGCAAGAAGGACTGTCGAGAGCAGACGTGAGAACACGCAAGCGCAGAAACAACAACCTGCGAAAGAAGAGACTAAAAAAGCGGGCAGCACGCGCCAGGCTGACAAGAACGCGCCGACGTTTAAGATACAGATATTTGCCGGAAAGCAGAAAATCAATGATGGCAGTCCGCTATTCAAGGGCTTGAAAGGTTGCGAGAGCTTCATGGATGGATCCATGTTGAGATATACCTATGGGGCTTCGACAAACTACAATGAGATAAAGCGGCTGCGCGGCACAATCATCGACAAGTTCCCCGATTGTTTCATCATTGCCATGAAAAACGGCAAAGCGGTGGACGTGAACGAGGCGATAAGAGAGTTCATCGGGAACAAGGGAAAGAAATGAAAACAACGACATAACACGATAAACATGAAGTTTTTTACTAAAGAAGTCAAGATTGCCACAGTGGCTATCGTGGGCATTGCGGTGCTCTTCTTCGGGCTCCATTTCCTTAAGGGCATGCCGGTATTCTCTACGGACAACGTGTATTACGCCACGTTCAAGGACATCAATGGTCTCTCGGCGTCAAACCCTATATACGCGGATGGATACCAAGTGGGAACCGTAAAGTCGATAATCTACGACTACCAGAAGAGCGGCAACGTGCTTGTGGAGTTTCAGGTGGACAACAACTTGCGAATACCGAAAGGTTCATCGGCTGAGATAGAAAGCGACATGATGGGCAATATCAAGATGAACATCCTGCTTGCCAACAACCCCCGCGAGAGGGTGGAGCCAGGCGACACCATCCAGGGCAACATGAATGCCGGGCTTATGGGCTCGGTGCAGCAACTCGTCCCTACCATAGCAGCCATGTTGCCAAAGGTGGACAGCATCTTGGCGAGCGTGAACATGCTGCTTGCCGATCCCGCCATCAAGGCTTCTTTGCATAACATGGAAACTATGTCGGCAAACCTCGCCGTGACTTCAGCTGGCCTTAACAGCCTCGTGGCACAGGCAAACGGCAAGGTGCCAGGGCTGCTGGCGAAGGCCGACTATGCAATGGACAAGGCTGGCGCGACGCTCAACAATACCGACAAGCTCACCGCGAGTCTCGCCCAGCTCGACATAGCTCAGACCATGGCGAAGGTAGACCGCACTCTCGACAACGTGGAAAGCGTCACCAGACAACTTAACTCACCAAACGGGACGTTGGGCTTGCTCATGAACGACCCGACGCTTTATCGCAACCTCAATGGCACGATGCGCTCGGCCGACTCTTTGCTTATCGACCTCAAGGCACACCCAAAACGTTACGTCCACTTCTCCTTGTTCGGAAAGAAAGACAAATAGAATACGTGAAATTTATATTACGTTAACAAGCGTGCCTCATTGCCCCTAATTTCATAATTCATAAGAGGTTATAACTTGACAGCAATAGTGAATGGTGGAATTGGGGGTTGCAACGTATCGTTTTTTTGTGTAGCTTTGCATTTGCGTTTCGATAATGAGGCGTTCTGATGGCAGACAATCTACATCTTTGAGACAGCAAAATGACAGCAAAAAATGATTCCCGGTGGCAGAATGCATTGAAGCTCATTCGGCAGAATGTGACTGGGCAAATATATGACACGTGGTTCAAGCCAATCGTCTTTGAGCACTTCGATGAGGCTCAAAGGATGATACTTGTGCAGGTGCCAAGCCCCTTTGTCTACGAATATCTTGAGGAGAACTTCGTGGATCTTCTTACCAAGGTGCTCTACGAGTGCTTCGGTCCAAAGATTCATTTGTCCTATCGTGTAGTAGTGGATAAAGAGCGCAAGGACAAGGGTGGCACGGAGACCGTTTGGTCGGAACCGGCAAATGCCGTGAAGCCCAAGCCTGTGCAAAGGGCAAACCAAAGCCCGACACCACTCGACGCGGCCCAGCCACAGGCACTTGACCCGCAACTGAACCCACACCTCACGTTCTCTAATTATATCGAGGGCGACAGCAATAAGTTGTCACGCTCGGTGGGATTGTCAATCGCTGAACACCCGGGCACCATGCAGTTCAACCCAATGTTTGTCTATGGGCCATCGGGATGCGGAAAGACGCACCTCATCAATGCCATTGGCATGCGCTCTAAGGAACTTTATCCACAGAAGCGGGTGCTTTACATCTCGGCGAGGTTGTTTCAGGTGCAGTATAGCAACGCCGTGCTGCAAAACTCCGTGAACTCTTTCATAGCGTTCTACCAGACCATTGATATGCTCATCGTGGACGACATACAGGAATGGATGGGAAAGACAGGCACGCTCAACACCTTTTTCCACATATTCAATAACCTCTTCCGCAATGGCAAGCGTATAATCCTCGCTTCCGATCGTCCTCCGGTAGACCTGAAGGATATGCCCGACCGTTTGCTCACGCGTTTCTCGTGTGGACTGATAGCCGAGCTTGAGAAGCCAAACCGCAAGCTTTGCGTGGACATACTGGAAAACAAAATCAAGCGCGACGGATTGAAGATACCGCGTGATGTCATTGAGCTTATCGCCGAGACTGCGAGTGGCAGCGTGCGCGACTTGCAAGGTGTCATCAACTCATTGATGGCATACTCCATCGTATACAATTGCAATATCGACATGCGCCTTGCAGAGCGAGTGGTGAAGCGTGCAGTGAAGATAGACGACCGCCCACTCACGGTGGACGACATCCTTGAGAAAGTATGTCAACATTATAATGTCACCACCACGCAAATCAACTCTAAGAGCCGCAAACGCGACTATGTGGTGGCGCGGCAAGTGTCGATGTATCTCGCGCAGAAATATACCAAGATGCCGGCAAGTCGTATAGGAAAGCTCGTGGGCAATCGCGATCACTCCACGGTCATCCATTCTTGTTCACAGGTGGAGAAGCGCATGCAGGTAGACAAGGCTTTCTCTGCTGAGCTCGTGAGCATAGAGACTTCATTCAAGTTGAAGAAGTGACATTGGGCTGACGAAGATTGATTGTCAACTGGATACGCATTGTAACGAACCAAGTGAGGAAAGGCCGTCTTGCCCATAAAACGCAAAGCCCTGCAAGTCAATTGACTTGCAGGGCTTTGCCGTGTGACCCCGGTGGGACTCAAACCCGCGACACTCAGAACCGGAATCTGATGCTCTATTCAACTGAGCTACGGGGCCATTGCGATTGATGTGTTGCAAAGGTAGTAATATTATGCGTAATAACAAAATGTTTAGTGACGAATAGTTGCTTGTGAATGCAAAAAACGCAAAAAGTTTTATATTGCATAAAAATAGTATCAATAAGTTTCGTTATATGCGTAGATTTGCGTAATTTTGCAACAAATATTAAAAACCAAGACAAATTAGATGAAGAGTACAATTGTGGCCGTGATGGCCGTTTTGCTTTCCCTGAATGCTGGGGCGGCGGAAAAGAAAGACAGTGTAAATCCGAACAAGCCGGTCTTTACCGTGGTCAAGGAGAATCCAATCACAAGCATCAAGAACCAGAACCGTTCTGGCACGTGTTGGGATTTTTCAACCCTCGCTTTCTTTGAGGCTGAGATTCTGAAGAATACAGGCAAGACTTACGACCTTTGCGAGTCGTTTGTTGCCAACAAGACATATATGGACCGTGCCATTCAGGTGGTTCGTCTTCATGGCGATTGCCAGTTTGCCCAAGGCGGCAGCTGCTATGACCCCCTCTATGTGATTCAGCATTATGGCATCTGCCCGGAGACGGCAATGCCCAAGGCCGGCAGCCTCTACGGAGACTCCCTGCTCAACTTCAATGAGTTTTTCAAAGTGATGAGTCCTTATGTTGAGGCTGTTGCCAAGAGCAATTCCTCAAAGTTGTCTCCAGCGTGGAAGAACGGTTTGCAGGGCATCCTCGACTCTTATCTGGGCAAGTGCCCTGCGAAGTTCACTTACCAAGGCAAGGCATACACTCCGAAGAGTTTTGCCGCAAGCCTGGGCCTTGACAGCGCGGCTTGCAACAACTACGTGAGTTTCACGAGTTATACTCACCATCCCTTTTGGACAGCTTTCGCAGTTGAGGTGCAGGACAACTGGCGTAATCCATTGTCATGGAACGTCCCAATCAACGACCTTGCGAAGATCATCGACAATGCCATCATGAACGGCTACACCGTGGCGTGGGGTGGTGATGTCTCGGAGGACGGCTTCACCCGCACGGGACTCGCCTATATGTACGACACCAAGAAGCTTGCAAGCATGGAAGGCTCCGACATGGCTCACTGGCTCAAGCTCGCTCCTTCAAAGAAAAAGAACCTTGTCGACTCTCTCGGCGTGAACGTGCCAGAGGTAGAGCCTACTCAGAAACAGCGTCAAGAGCGTTTCGACAACTGGGAGCTCACAGATGACCACGGCATGCTTATCTATGGCATCGCAAAGGATCAGAATGGCAAGGAATACTACATGGTGAAAAACTCTTGGGGCACGACTGGTGACTATAAGGGCATTTGGTACATGACCAAGAACTTCATCGTCGCAAACACCATGGATTTCATGGTAAACAAGAACGCCGTGCCAAAGGACATCCGCAAGAAGTGTGGTTTCTAAGGATTCACTGAAGACGACAATATGCAACAAAGGCTCGCTGAAAAGGCGAGCCTTTTCTTTTTTTTGCTCATTTGTCATGCCAATACTCTCATTTGTTTCCTTTTTTGCCTATCTTTGCATTAGAAATAAAAATCAACAACATGCATTTCAAATGGAAGTACGACCCATTAACACCTGAGGAGTCCCGGCAAGCCATTGAGTTGAGCGAGAAACTTAGCATGAGCCCTACTCTTACGGGATTGCTCGTCAAGCGTGGCATTACCACGGAGAGTGCCGCCAAGCGGTTCTTCCGCCCTCAGCTTTCCGACCTCATCAATCCGTTCTTGATGAAGGATATGGATATAGCGGTGGACAGGCTCAACGATGCCATGGGACGCAAGGAGCGAGTGCTCGTCTATGGCGACTACGATGTTGACGGATGCACGGCCGTGGCGTTGGTCTACAAGTTTCTGCAACAGTTCTACTCTAATATAGACTATTACATCCCCGACCGCTACGATGAAGGCTACGGCGTGAGCAAGAAAGGCATCGACTACGCTTACCAGACTGGGGTGAAGCTCATCATCATCCTCGATTGTGGCATCAAGGCCCATGACATGATAGCCTATGCCAAGAGTCTTGGCATAGACTTCATCATCTGCGACCACCACATGCCAGACGAGTCGCTCCCCGATGCCGTGGCAATCCTCAATCCCAAGCGTGCCGACGACACCTATCCTTTCAAGCACCTTTGTGGATGTGGGGTGGGGTTCAAGTTCATGCAAGCGTTCTCAAAAAACAATGGCATTCCATTCTCCCGTCTCATTCCTCTTCTCGACTTTTGCGCCGTGAGCATTGCCGCCGACCTCGTCCCCGTGGTCGACGAGAACCGCATTCTCGCATATCATGGCTTGAAGCAGCTAAACCAGAATCCCTCTATAGGACTTAAGGCCATCATCGATATTTGTGGGCTCAATGGGCGCGAGATGTCCATGAGCGACATCATCTTCAAGATAGGCCCACGCATCAACGCCTCGGGCAGGATGGAGAATGGCAAGGAGAGCGTGGACTTGCTCGTGGAGAAAGACTTCGGCACAGCCGTCAGGGAGGCTCGCCACATCGACGAGTATAATGAGCAGCGCAAGGACATAGACAAGCAGATGACCGAAGAGGCCAACCAGATCGTGTCGCGTATCGATGCCCAGAAACACCATTCCTCTATCGTGCTATACGATGAGCATTGGAAAAAAGGCGTCATCGGCATCGTGGCATCACGCCTTACAGAACTTTATTTCCGTCCCACGGTGGTCATTACGCGCGATGGCGACCTTGCCACGGGCTCGGCTCGTTCGGTAATGGGCTTCGACATATACTCAGCGATAAAGAGCTGTCGTGACCTGCTGCTCAACTTCGGAGGACACACCTATGCAGCTGGGTTGACGTTGAAATGGTGCGACGTGCCAGAGTTCCGAAACCGTTTCCAAAGCTATGTCGACGAGCATATCCATGCGGAACAAATCGAGGCGTTGTTGCGCATAGATGAGGTGCTCGACTTCAAGGACATAACCAAACGATTCTTCAACGATTTGCGACGTTTCTCTCCTTTTGGGCCAGGCAACGAGAAGCCAATGTTTTGCACCAAGGGAGTCTACGACTATGGTACGAGCAAGGTCGTGGGACGCTCGCAAGAGCATATAAAGCTGGAGCTGGTCGATTCCAAGTCGGGCACGGTGGTCAACGGCATAGCCTTCGGGCAGAGTGCCTCGGCAAGGTACATAAAGTCGAAGAGGTCTTTCGATATAGCCTACACCTTGGAGGCCAACGTGTTCAAGCGCAACCAGGTGCAGCTTCAGATAGAGGACATACGGCCTACGGAGGAAGAAGTATAATCCACACAGCACGCAAATGGAACCGGAGGAAAGAGACATCTATCGCGACATTCTCCGCCAATACTGGGGATATGATGATTTCCGCGGCATTCAGCGCGATATTATCGAGAGCATAGGCTCCGGCAAGGACACTCTCGGCCTGATGCCTACGGGCGGAGGTAAGAGCGTCACGTTTCAAGTTCCGGCTCTCGCCAAGGAAGGCACGTGCATAGTGGTGACCCCCCTTATAGCCTTGATGAAAGATCAAGTGCGGCATCTAAGGGCCAAGGGCATCAGGGCAGTGGCCATCTACTCTGGCATGAAACGCAGCGAGATAGTCAGTGCGTTGGACAATTGCATCCTCGGCGACATGAAGTTGCTCTATGTATCCCCGGAACGTCTCTCGTCTGATATTTTCCAAGTGAAGCTTCGCCACATGCGCGTGAGTTTCATCACGGTGGACGAGGCACATTGCATCAGCCAGTGGGGGTACGATTTCCGTCCAGCCTATTTGGAGATAGGTAGCCTACGGAAGATGAAGCCCGACGTTCCCGTGTTGGCCTTGACCGCCACCGCCACGCCGCAAGTGATTGATGACATTCAAGAAAAGCTCGCCTTCAGGTCGAAAAACGTCTTCCGCATGAGCTTCGAGCGCAAGAATCTTTCTTATGTGGTGCGGAAGGCGGAGAACAAGCCGGCTGAGCTGGTGCATATCCTTGGACGTGTTGCGGGGGCGGCGATAGTCTACGTGAGAAGCCGGCGGCGTTGCAGGGAGATAGCCGAACTCTTGGAAGGCAATGGCATCGACTCCACTTTTTATCACGCTGGTCTTGAACATTCCGTTCGCGACGAGCGACAGAAGGCTTGGCAGGATGACAAGAAGCGTGTAATAGTGGCCACCAACGCCTTTGGCATGGGCATAGACAAGCCCGACGTGAGACTGGTCATCCATTTTGACTGTCCAGATTCCATAGAGGCTTATTTCCAGGAGGCTGGACGTGCAGGGCGCGACGGCAAAAGGGCTTACGCCGTCTTGCTGTGGAATGGCAGCGACGTGGGCAAGCTGACAAGAAGAGTTGATGAGAATTTCCCTCCGAAGGACTATATTACTAATGTGTACAACTGCCTGGCGTTTTATTATGGCGTAGGGTTGGGGAGTGGCATTGGGCACACTTTTACTTTCGACATTGGGCAGTTTTGCGCCACTTATCACCTGTTTCCCATTCAGGTGGATTCCTCGCTCCATATCCTTGACAATGCCGGATATTTGCATTATGAGACCGATCCCGACTCGGCGGCGAGGGTTCGCATGCTGTTGAGTCGCAACGACCTTTATCGCCTCGACTCCCTTTCCGGCAACGACGAAGCCGTGATGACGGCGTTGCTTCGCTGTTATGGAGGCCTTTTCACCGATTATCGTTATGTTGACGAGTCGCTCATCGCGTCACAAGCCCAGCTCAGTCGCGACCAGTGCTACCAGGTGATGAAGAGCCTTAGCAAGCGCAACATCATCAGCTATATCCCCCAACGAAAGATGCCTTTCGTGTCTTATCAACGCGACAGGGAAGAAGAGGTGTTCCTTCCCAAGTCGGTTTATGAAGACCGCAAGGAGCAGTTTGTGAAGCGCGTTGAGGCTATCATGGCTTATGCCGGCAATGATGACGTGTGCCGGAGCCAACAATTGTTGCGCTACTTTGGCGAGGACGACGTGGAAGAATGTGGCCATTGCGACGTGTGTCTCAGAGGCAGGCGCGAGCCAGTGGCTTTCAAAAGCACCACGGTAAAGCTAATCCTCGCTCTTCTCTCCGATAAGGAGCCGCACTCTTTGGACGAAGTGGCGGCGCTCGACGCACCGAGCGAGGACATAGACCGCGCCCTTCGATTTCTCGTGAATGAGGAAAAGGTTAATATCGATGTGGACAAACTGTCGCTGAGGAGATAAAAAAATAAAAGGCACACCTCACGGCGGGCCTAATATTGAATTATACAAAAACATTATGATATCTATCTCGTAAGGCAATTGGCAAAAGGTTTACATACCTTTCCTTTTTCTGATTGCAAAATTACTTGTTTTCTTTCATTGCCACAATACTTAAAATTGGTGATTTTGGTAAAAACATGGCAATGAGATATTGAATTAAAAGCAAAAAGCGTAACTTTGTAACATAAACAAGATATACATAATAATAATCCTATAAATAATCATGCGCAATACTTTTGGAAATGTCTTCACCCTCACGTCTTTTGGCGAGAGTCACGGTGCGGCTGTCGGTGGTGTCGTAGATGGCATGCCGGCAGGAATAGATATCGACATTGACTTCATCCAGCGTGAGCTCTCTCGCCGCCGTCCAGGACAGAGCAAAATCACGACGTCGCGCAACGAGCCCGACCAGGTTGAGTTGCTCAGCGGAGTGTTTGAGGGAAAGTCCACGGGCATGCCCATTGGCTTCATCGTGCGCAACACAAACCAGCATTCCAAGGATTACGACAACATTCGCCGGCTGTTTCGTCCTTCCCATGCCGACTTCACGTATTATTCCAAATACGGCATACGTGACCATCGTGGCGGCGGTCGCTCGTCTGCCCGTGTCACCATAGCGCGATGTGTGGGCGGTGCGTTGGCCAAACTCGCCTTGCGGCAACTTGGTGTCAGCGTTCAGGCATACGTGTCGCAGGTAGGCGACATAGAGCTTGACCGCGACTATCATAAGTATGACCTCGACAAGGCGGAGGACAACATGGTGCGCTGCCCCGACGCGCCTAAGGCAAAGGAGATGGAAAACCTTATCCTCGACGTCAAGGGCAGGGGAGACACGGTAGGCGGAGTGGTGACTTGCGTCATAAAAGGTTGTCCCGTTGGGGTTGGTGAGCCAGAGTTTGGCAAGCTCAACGCCCAGCTTGGCGCGGCCATGCTCTCCATCAATGCCGTGAAAGGTTTTGAGATTGGCGACGGCTTCGACATGGTGCGTTGTCGTGGCTCAGAGGTCAACGACATCATGACCCCCGACGGTCTCCTTTCCAACCATTCGGGCGGCATACAAGGCGGCGTCTCCAACGGTGCCGACATCTTCTTCCGCGTGGCTTTCAAGCCTGTGGCTACGTTGCTGATGCCGCAGCCCACGATAGACATCGACGGCAATGCCACCACCGTAGACGTGCGCGGACGTCACGACCCATGCGTGGTGCCAAGGGCGGTGCCCATCGTTGAGAGCATGGCGGCAATGGTCATCCTCGATGGCTATTTGATGAACAAGACGGTAAAACTGTAACATGTAAGACGGTAAAACTGTATCGTCTTACCCAAAATAGAGCTCACCTGTCAGGCTACACGTCTGGCAGGTGAGTTTTTTTATGTGTTTTTCGCAAAAAAAGTCACGATTTTTCTTGTGAACTATCGCGTTTTTCCCTAACTTTACACAAAATTACGGAACAACTAAAGCTAAACCTATATTTTTTGTTCACAAACACATATTTTTACCATTAACATACACTGATATGAGTAAGGACATTAAACCTAAAAAACAGATGAAGACAGCCTTGCTTATTTGCGCGCTGACTTCCATTACTCCTGCGTTCGGGGTAGGCCCAAAAGCTATGGCCAACAGTTCTACTCCTCCAAGTAGCAGCATATTGCAACAGAGACAAGTGGCTACGGGACGTGTGCTCGACAATCAAGGCGAGCCACTTATCGGCGTTACCGTGATGGAAGCCGGAACGTCTAATGGCACAGTGACCGACTTGGACGGTAAATTCTCCCTGAACCTGAAAAACCCCAATGCCAAGCTCGCCATTTCTTACGTTGGCTACATTTCTCAAACCTTGCAAGCCTCAGGCAACATGAAAGTCACCTTGAAGCCTGATAACAAGGAGCTCAGCGAAATCGTGGTCGTGGGTTATGGCACCCAGAAGAAAGTGAACCTCACGGGATCGGTCTCCTCAGTGGACAGCAAGGTACTTGAAAGCCGTCCTATCCAAAACCTGCAGAGCGGACTCCAAGGCTTGATGCCTGGCGTTACTATCAGCGGCACCAACGGCGCGCCTGGCATGGACGCGGGTAGCATCAACGTGCGTGGTGTGGGCACGCTGAACACTTCTTCACCTTATATATTAATAGACGGCGTGGAGTCGGGCACGATGAGCAGCCTCGACCCAAACGACATCGAGAGCATCTCCGTGCTGAAGGATGCGGCATCTGCCGCCATCTATGGCTCCAAGGCCGCCAACGGCGTTATCCTCATAACCACCAAGCGTGGCAAGAGTGGCAAGCCGCAGGTGTCGTACAACGGATATATCAGTCTGCAGAATCCGACCAGCCTGGTTGACCGACTGGATTCATACGAATACGCACACATGCTCAACGACGCGCTTGAGAGCGAGGGCAAGGCAAAGAAGTTTGCCACGGAAGAGGAAATCAACGCATTGCCCAATACCGACTGGTACGACCTGGCTTACAAGACAGGCTCCCTGCAGCACCACAACGTGAGCGTGAATGGGGCCACAGACAACGTAAACTATCTCGCTTCGGTGGGTTACTTGAAGCAGACTGGTATCTTGCCACATGCCGGACGTGAGCAGTTCAACGGACGCACCAACTTGGAGATGAAAATCAACAGTCGCCTCACCGCACGCTTGAACCTCTCGTTTATCAAGAACGACTACAGTGACCCTTCATCGGCATACAATGGTGGCGGCTCCGACCAGATAATACGACAGCTCAACCTCATCGCGCCATGGATTACCGCTCGCTATGACGATGGCACGTGGGGAACTATCTCCGACGGCAGCCCAATAGCATGGCTCGACAATGGCCTGAAGGTGAACCGCAAGAACACCAATTTCACGGGGCTTTTGGGCGTGGACTACAAGATATTGGATGGCCTGACAGCCAAACTGAGTGCTTCTTACGTCAACGACAACCAGAACTACAGCTATTTCCAAAAATATTTCGTGTACAACGCCAACAAGAAGACCGACCCCAACTTCCTCGACGACAGGCTGTACAAGTGGGAGCGTAAGACCTTTGAGGCATTGCTAACCTACAACAAGACATTTGGTAAGCACAGCGTGGGGGCGTTGGCAGGATGGCATGCCGAGGGTTACGACTATAAATACAGCTACGCCTATCGTCAGAATTTCCCAAACAACGAAGTGACCGATCTCAATGCCGGTGACGTTTCCACACAGAAAGCGCAGGGCTACACTCGTGAGTTGAACATGCTCTCATGGTTTGGCCGCGTCAACTACGATTTCGCCGGTCGTTACCTCTTTGAGGCCAACCTTCGTGCCGATGCCTCCAGCCGTTTCGCTGACGGTCATCGTTGGGGCTACTTCCCATCGTTCTCGGCTGGATGGCGCGTGAGTGAGGAGCCTTTCATGGAGGCGACCAAGTCATGGCTCTCCAACTTCAAGATTCGCGCTTCATGGGGACAGTTGGGCAACCAGGAGGCTTTGAGTGACTATTATCCGTCTATAAGCACATATAGTGTGGATGCCAAGTATCCTTTCGACAACAAGGTGAACACTGGCTATTATCAAAGCTCTTACAAGATCAATACCATCACATGGGAGAAAGCCACCACATGGGGCATTGGCGTTGACTTGGGATTCCTCAACGGCAAGATCAACACCACCATTGATTACTACAACCGCCTCACCGACGGCATCTTGATTTCCGTGGACGCTCCGTATGAGTTCGCCTTGGGCAGCTACCTCGACAACGTGGGCAAGATGCGCAACCAGGGCGTGGAGTTCAGTCTCGGCTACAACGACAAGTTTGGCGATGTCACCTTTGGAGCGGCTCTCAACGTGGCATACAACAAGAACAAGATTGAGAGCATGCCTGGAAAGGGATATGTAAGCACAGGATACAACCAGCGCAATGCCACGGGTGAGGAATACAACAGCTACTACGTATACAAGGCTGACGGTTTCTTCAACTCAGACGAGGAAGCCAAGCAGTACATGGACTACTATTGGCCCGCCGACGGCTCAAAGGGATCTTGCCCGTTTGGTGGTGGCGACTTCAAGGGTGGTGACCTAAAATATGTGGATACCAATGGCGACGGCAAGATAGACGATACCGACCGCATCTACGCGGGCAGCTCCGTGCCACGCTGGACATTCGGCTTGAACCTCAACGCGGCTTGGAAAGGATTTGACCTGTCTTTGTTCTTCAACGGACAGTTTAAGGCTTATCGCTATTTCGACGCATACGAGGTGGAAGGCGCATTCGTGGGCGACAGCTCTCACCCTGCAACCATTTGGAGAGACTCTTGGACCTACAACAAGACCAACCCGAAGATGCCGCGCCTCTTCACCAACACCAACTCTCCAAGCTCGACACGTAACAACGTTTCCACCTTCTGGCTCAAGAACGTGTCTTACTGCCGCTTGAAGAACCTGCAGTTTGGTTATACCCTGCCTAAGTCGGCACTCGCATTCCTGCATGTCAACAAGGTGCGCGTATACTACTCTTGCGAGAATCTCTTCACCATCGATGGCCTCGACATCAACGTGGACCCGGAGGCAACAAGCCAGCGACTCAGCTCTTATCCATTGCTTCGCACCCACTCATTCGGCTTGAGCGTAACATTCTAACAATCTTAAAAGAAGAATATCATTATGAGAAATCTTAGAAAATATATATACATCGGCATGACGGCGCTTTTGGCGACCTCATGCTCCGATTTCCTGGATACAAACCCAAAGGATGCTCTCTCGCCAGCTACCACATGGCAGACACAAGATGATGCCGAGAAGTTCTTGGTGGGCTGTTACGACAAGTGGCAAGACCAGTACGACTCTGGCTGGGGATGGGACGGCTTCTTGCTCTATTGGGACGGCACATCCGACTTTGGTTACGACCAGTTCTCATGGGAGGGCTACACGCCTATTGGCAACGGCACTATGACCGCCAGCAGTGGCAGAGACTGGTACAGCTTCACTCACATACGTCGCGTGAACGAGCTGTTGGCTAACATAGACAAGTGCAACATCTCCGATGACGTGAAGAAGGACATCACGGCACAGGCACGCTGGATACGAGCCTATCGTTACTTCTTGATGAACTGGAACTATGGCGGCGTGCCTATCATCGACAGTTATGCCACGGCCGCTGAGGCCATGGTGCCGCGCAAGAGCGAGCAGGAGGTGAAGGATTACATTGAGAAGGAGCTCGATGATCTTGTCAACGATATCAACGAGAAGCCAGCTGCGCGTGGACGTGTGGCAAAGGGAGCGGCACTTGCTCTCCGCATGCGTGAGGCCCTGTATTATGGCGAGTATGACGTGGCGAAGGATCGCGCTGAAAAGATTATCGCTCTCAACCAGTATGACTTGGATCCCGACTATGCCAACCTCTTTACCGTGGCAGGTCAAGACTCCAAGGAGATTATCCTCGCCGTGCAGGCTGTGGAGAACGACTACAAAAATGACGTGATTGGCCGTATGTACAACAATGCCGACGGTGGATGGTCGTCTATCGTGCCAACGTATGGGCTTATCGACCAATATGAGATGGCAAACGGTCTTACGAAGGACGAGGCTGGCTCTGGCTATGATCCAACTCATCCATTCAACAACCGTGACCCTCGCATGGCCATGACGGTTACTTATCCTGGCGCTGACTATATTAACGGTAATGGCCAAGAGGCTATCTACAACAGCCTGGACAAGGACATCAATGGAAGTTCTAACGCCAACTATTACCTTGGAGCCGACAACTGCTCGAAGACTGGATTGACATGGGCTAAGTATTTGGCACCGATGAACCAGTATTCCAACATCTGGAACACCAAGTGCCAGCCCATCGTATTCCGCTATGCTGAGGTGCTGCTTACCTATTGCGAGGCTGCCAACGAACTTAATGGCCCTTCCGCCCAGATTTACACCTACCTGAACAAGGTGCGCGAGCGCGCCGGAATGCCCGACGTGGACCAGGCCAAGTACGACACCAAGGACAAGCTGCGCGAGCTGATTCGCCGCGAGCGCGCCGTGGAGTTCGCGGGCGAGGGTCTTCGCCGCGCTGACATCTTGCGTTGGAAGGACGCCAGTGGCAAGATGCTGGCAGAGACCGTGCTGAACGGTACCCTTGAGCGCCGTGTGGGCACGGTGAAGATGGACAAGAGCATCGCCCCAGGCGAGCGTGCCACCATCGACGTGAACGCGAGTGCAGCCGACAAGAAGATTGAGGATCGCAAGTTCAAGACCACGAACCGCTATCTTCCAATACCTCAGGGCGCACGTGACGCCAACCCACAGTTGACGCAGAACGACGGTTACTAAGGTTATGGTTCGCAAGGCCATTACCCATATAGGAATCAATTTTGCCTTTGATGAATAAAAAAATCTCGCGAGCAATCTCGCGAGATTTTTTTTATTTACCAAAGTGCCCTTTGACATCGCGTCGGCTTCACGCTTGAATCGCGACGGCTTTNNGCGATTCAAGCGTGAAGCCGATGCGATTCAAGCGTAAAGGCGATGCGATTCAAGCGTGAAGGCGAAGCGATACCGTTTGCCATGACTATGACTGAAATGGAGATGGCTTTGGAGACCTCTTTACTCAATCACCCAATCCGTGATGTTCCCCTTGGTACTATCAAAGTTGATACCCACCTTGGTGATGGGCTTGCCAGAGAGGGCAAAGC
>DJQL01000123.1 GCA_002437565.1 Prevotella sp. UBA6387 | reverse complement strand
TGGAAAGACATAAAATTGCGCACGTTCATCACGGAAGGCACGGCGCGAAACGACCTTGCGGCTCATGTCTACGACATCACATACGGTTCCATTGAGCCATATAAGGACAATCTTGTAATCATAGACGACAGCATCGTGCGTGGCACTACTCTGAAAGAGAGCATCCTCCACATACTGGACAGGCTTCATCCAAAGAAGATTGTAATCGTCAGTTCAGCCCCACAGATTCGCTATCCCGACTACTATGGAATAGACATGCCAAGGCTTGAGGAGTTTTGCGTCTTCCGCGCCACGATTGCCCTAATACACGACCGCGGCATGGAGCACCTAATCCACGACACATACAGAGCTTGCAAGACTGAACTTGAGAAGCCGACAAGCGAGATGGAAAACCATGTCCGCGACATTTACCAGCCATTCGCCGAAGAGGAGATAAACAAGAAGATAGTGGAGATGCTTAAACCTGACGACATGACAACACCTGTGGACATCGTCTACCAGTCGCTCGACGGTCTTCACAAAGCCATTCCCGACAATCGGGGCGATTGGTATTTCTCGGGATTCTACCCCACTCCTGGCGGAAACAAGATGTGCATCAAGGCATTCATCAATTATTATGAGAATGTTTATGGCGCATGAATTTAGGCATATAAAACAACAACAGATGAAAAATGTTACTTTAATATTATCTGACGGCACAAAGTTTCATGGCCGCTCTTTCGGTTACGACGCTCCCGTAGCTGGCGAAGTAGTCTTCAACACCGCCATGATGGGTTATCCTGAATCTTTGACCGACCCTTCCTATGCCGGGCAAATTCTTACGTTCACCTATCCTTTGATAGGCAACTATGGCGTGCCTCCATTCACATTTGAGAAAGACGGTCTGCCCACATTCATGGAGAGCGACAAAATTTACGTCGCCGCCATGATATGCTCCGACTACAGCGAGCAATATAGCCACTGGAACGGCGTGGAGACACTCGCTTCCTGGCTACAGCGCGAGCATATACCTGGCATCACAGGCATCGACACGAGACAGTTGACCAAGGTATTGCGCGAACATGGTGTCATGATGGGTTCCATCGTATTTGACGATGAGCCGGAGAATGTGCCACACGCCGACTACTCAGGAGTCAACTTTGTCGACAAGGTATCGTGCAAGGACATCATACACTACAACGAGGGAGCAGGAAAGAAAGTGGTGCTCGTAGACTGCGGAGTTAAGGCCAACATCATCCGTTGTCTTATCAACAGAGGTGTGGAGGTCATCCGCGTGCCTTGGAACTACGACTACACCGACATGGAATTCGATGGTCTCTTCCTTGCCAACGGCCCTGGCGACCCAGACACTTGCCAAGCTGCCGTGGATGTATTGAAGAAGCAGTTGAGCATGAGCCGTAAGCCTATCTGCGGCATCTGCATGGGCAATCAACTCCTTGGAAAGGCCGCTGGAGCATCTATCTACAAGCTAAAATACGGCCACCGTTCCCACAACCAGCCCGTGCGCCTCGTAGGAACCGATCATTGCTATATAACCTCCCAGAACCATGGGTATGCTGTTGACGCTACCACTTTAGGCTCAGATTGGGAAGAGCTTTTCGTCAACATGAACGATGGTTCAAACGAGGGTATACGCCATAAGACCAACCCTTGGTTCTCATCACAGTTCCATCCCGAAGCATGCTCTGGCCCTGTAGACACCGAGTTCATGTTCGACAAATTCATAGAAACTTTGAAAGACTGACACAATGAAAAATCAAAATATCAAGAAAGTTCTTCTATTAGGGTCTGGCGCACTGAAGATTGGTGAGGCTGGTGAATTTGATTACTCTGGTTCCCAAGCACTTAAAGCCCTGCGCGAGGAAGGCATACAAACAGTGCTTATCAATCCAAACATCGCTACAGTGCAAACTTCTGAAGGTGTAGCCGACCAAATATACTTTCTTCCCGTACAGCCATATTTCGTAGAGCGTGTCATTGCAAAGGAACGTCCTGACGGCATTCTGCTCTCTTTCGGTGGACAGACCGCGCTCAACTGCGGAGTGGAACTCGAAGAAAGCGGAGTATTGGAGAAATACAATGTCCAAGTGCTCGGCACACCCGTTAGCGCAATCATGAACACGGAAGACCGTGAGCGTTTCGTGGAGAAACTCGACGAGATTAATGTCAATACTATCAAGAGTGAGGCTTGCGAAGATATGGCTCAGGCTCTCAAGGCCGCAAAGGACTTGGGCTATCCAGTCATCATTCGCGCTGCTTACGCCCTCGGTGGACTTGGCTCTGGCTTCGCCAACAACGATGACGAGCTTCGCAAGATTTGCGAAAAGGCTTTTTCATTCTCACCACAAGTTCTCGTGGAGAAGAGCCTTAAAGGCTGGAAAGAAATAGAATATGAGGTGGTGCGCGACCGTTACGACAACTGTATCACGGTGTGCAACATGGAGAATTTCGACCCGTTGGGCATCCACACAGGCGAGAGTATCGTCATTGCGCCATCACAAACACTCACAAACTCAGAATACCACAAACTGCGCGCGCTGTCTATCAAGATCGTGCGTCATATCGGCATTGTTGGTGAGTGTAACGTGCAGTACGCCTTCGACCCCAACTCTGAAGACTATCGCGTCATTGAGGTCAACGCGCGCCTGTCTCGTTCGTCAGCATTGGCATCCAAGGCCACAGGTTATCCTCTCGCCTTCGTTGCCGCCAAGCTCGGATTGGGCTATGGCCTCTTTGAATTGAAAAACTCCGTAACGAAAACCACATCAGCCTTCTTCGAGCCTGCACTCGACTACGTGGTCTGCAAGATACCACGCTGGGATCTCAGCAAGTTCCGTGGCGTTGACAAGGAATTAGGCTCCAGCATGAAGTCGGTCGGTGAGGTAATGGCTATCGGTCGCAACTTCGAGGAAGCCATACAGAAAGGCCTGCGCATGATTGGGCAAGGCATGCACGGATTTGTGGAAAACAAGGAGTTAGAGATTCCTGACATCGACAAGTCGCTCCGCGAGCCTACCGACAAGCGAGTGTTTGTCATATCAAAAGCCATGCACAAAGGCTATTCCGTGGACGAGATTCACGAGCTTACCAAGATTGACCGATGGTTCCTATATAAGCTCAAGCATATCATCGACATCGACGAACGCTTGAAGAAAAGCAATGTCAACACTCTCGACAAGGCGTTGCTACGTGAGGCTAAGGTCTACGGCTTCACCGACTTCCAGATTGCTCGCGCCGTTGGCCTGGAAAAAGAAATTGGAAACATGCACAAGGCTACGCTCGTGATTCGCAGCCTTCGCAAAAACTACGGCATCTTGCCTGTGGTCAAGCAGATAGATACCCTTGCCGCTGAATATCCAGCGCAGACCAATTACCTATACGTCACATACGCAGGCGTAAAAAGCGACATCGACTTTACCAGCGACCATCGCTCGGTCATCGTCCTTGGCTCAGGAGCTTATCGCATCGGCTCTTCCGTTGAGTTCGACTGGTGTGGCGTTCAGGCCCTGCACACCATACGCAAGCAGGGCTATCGCTCCATCATGATCAACTACAACCCTGAGACCGTGTCGACCGACTATGACATGTGCGACCGCCTCTATTTCGATGAGCTCACATTCGAGCGTGTCATGGACATCATCGACATGGAGCAGCCTTACGGTGTCATTGTCTCCACGGGCGGACAGATTCCGAACAACCTCGCCATGTATCTCGACGA
>DJQL01000108.1:11630-13381 GCA_002437565.1 Prevotella sp. UBA6387 | reverse complement strand
GCTGGTCCGTGAGGATGGCCGTTGATATAGAGTGAGCACATGCCGCAGATACCCTCGCGGCAGTCGTGGTCGAAGACGAAAGGCTCGTTGCCACCCTCAATGAGTTGCTCGTTGAGGATGTCGAGCATCTCCAGGAAAGAGGTGTCGCCGGGGATGTCTTTCATCTCAAAGGTGTCGAAGTGGCCTTCTGCCTTGGGGCCGTTCTGACGCCAAACCTTCAGTGTGAATGATATATTCTGATCCATTGTTTTTTCTTGAGTTAATGAACTTAAAAACTATGATTTATAGTTACGCGTCTGAACCTTGATGTACTTGTAGTCGAGGTCTTCCTTGTAGAGCACAGGTGCGTTATTCTCACCCTTGTACTCCCAGCAAGCCACGTACATGTAGTTCTCGTCGTCGCGCTTTGCCTCGCCTTCCTCAGTCTGGCTCTCCTCGCGGAAATGGCCGCCGCAGCTCTCGTTGCGCTCAAGGGCGTCGTAAGCGATGAGCTCGCCCATGAGGATGAAGTCGCGTAGATGGATAGCCTTGTCGAGCTCCACGTTGAGACCTTCCTTGGAACCTGGCACGCGCACGCAAGTGTTGAACTGCTCGCGCACGTCTTTCAGCATGGCCAAGGCTTTCTTCAGACCCTCGGCGTTGCGTGCCATGCCCACGTAGTTCCACATGATGTTGTAGAGCTCCTTGTGGATGGAGTCAACGCTCTTCAGCTTCGACTTGTCGGTCTGCTTATTCTGGATGTCCATGATGCGGTCGATCTCGGCCTGCACGTTCTTCTCAGCCTCCACAAACTCAGGAGCGTCGGTGCTTGGCTTCTTCACCTGAATCTGGTCTGAGAGATAGTTTTGCATGGTATAAGGTATGACGAAGTAACCGTCTGACAGGCCCTGCATCAGCGCGGAAGCGCCGAGGCGGTTGGCTCCGTGGTCGGAGAAGTTGCACTCGCCCAAGGCGAAAAGTCCCTTGACGCTGGTCTGGAGCTCATAGTCTACCCAAAGTCCACCCATGGTGTAGTGGATTGCAGGGAATATCATCATTGGGTTGTCGTGTGGATCCACGTCGGTAATCTCCTGATACATGTCGAAGAGGTTGCCATAACGCTGGTCAACAACGTCGCGACCAAGACGCTGGAATGCCTCTGAGAAGTCGAGGAACACGGCAAGACCGGTGTTGTTCACGCCATAGCCCTTGTCGGTACGCTCTTTTGCTGCGCGCGAAGCCACGTCACGTGGCACGAGGTTACCAAATGCAGGATAACGACGCTCAAGGTAGTAGTCGCGGTCTTCCTCAGGAATGTCACGACCCTTGATCTCACCCTTCTGGAGTTTCTTGGCATCCTCAAGCTTCTTGGGCACCCAGATGCGGCCATCGTTGCGGAGCGACTCTGACATAAGGGTGAGCTTAGACTGCTTGTCGCCATGCACAGGAATACATGTAGGGTGAATCTGCACGAAGCAAGGATTTGCGAACCAAGCACCCTTTCGGTATGCCTGAATGGCGGCTGTGCAGTTGCAGCCCATGGCATTTGTCGACAGGAAGTATGTGTTGCCATATCCACCAGTAGCGAGACAAACGGCGTGAGCTGAATAGCGCTCCAGCTTGCCTGTGACAAGGTTCTTGGCGATGACGCCACGGCAACGGCCATCGATGATCACGACATCTTCTATCTCTGTGCGCGTGTGAAGCTCCACAGTGCCATGGTTCACCTCTTTCATGAGGGATGAATAAGCACCGAGCAGCAACTGCTGGCC
>DJQL01000108.1:0-11549 GCA_002437565.1 Prevotella sp. UBA6387 | reverse complement strand
CCGCCATACTCACGAGCGAAAGGCACGCCCTGGGCGACACACTGGTCGATGATGTTGGCGCTGACCTCTGCCAGGCGATACACGTTGGCCTCGCGAGCACGATAGTCGCCACCCTTGATGGTGTCGTAGAACAGACGGTAAACGGCGTCACCGTCGTTCTGGTAGTTCTTGGCTGCGTTTATACCACCCTGTGCGGCGATTGAGTGAGCGCGACGGGGAGAGTCCTGAATGCAGAAATTAATGACGTGGAAGCCCATCTCACCAAGAGAAGCGGCTGCACTTGCACCTGCAAGACCGGTACCCACGACGATGATGTCGAGCTTGCGCTTGTTGGCGGGGTTCACCAGTTTCTGGTGAGCTTTATAATTGGTCCATTTCTCGGCCAGAGGGCCTTCTGGAATTCTTGAATCTATCTGAGTCATTTTTATTATGAGTTTATAGTTGTTGGGATTACAGTCTATAGTTTGTGAGTCTTTCGTTTATAGTCTTGAATAGCGTTGGCTATAGGGTTCATCAACTAAAAACCAAAAAACTATATTTGCTATCAACTATTAGAAGCTGGGTGCGAAACCGAACCAGAATGAGAGTACCAGGAAGGCGAAAACGGCCATGAGGATGGTCACGTAGGCGATGCCGATGCACTGCCAGCGCTTCAGCCAAATCTTGCCGCTCCAGCCCAAGGTCTGCATTGCCGACCAGAAGCCATGAGAGAGGTGGAACCACAGGGCTACGATCCACACGAGGTAGAGCACGGAGTACACGGGGTTGGCGAATGTCTGCTGGATCCAGCCAAAGCCATCGGCAGGAGCCGGTGTCGTGGAGCAGCCAGTGAGCTCGGCGAGCATCATGTGTGCCCAGAAGTTGTAGAGGTGCAGCAGAAGGCCGACCACGATGATGATGCCGAGCACCAGCATGTTTTGGGAAGCCCAAGACACCTCGGGGCGACGGCTTGTCACCTCATAGCGCTGTGGGCCACGTGCCCTACGGTTCTGCGCCGTGAGGATGAACGCGTAAACGATGTGGCACACTGCCAAGAAGGCAAGGCCCAGCGTTCCTAATACCGCGTACCAGTTGCTTCCCAAGAACTCGCATACCATGTTGTAGGCGTGCCCAGAAAAGAATGCGGCAACGTTCATGCAGCAGTGGAAGGTCAGGAAAAGAATGAGGCAGATGCCAGTGACAGACATCACCACTTTTCTACCAATCGGAGAATTGATTAACCACATAAATGATTGAGTTTAAAGATAATATTAATGTTATGTTTTTGTATTGTAATCATTTTGGGGCATACGCATACCTCATCTTAGGTACTGGTCGCGCCTTTTCGCTGCAAAAATACTATATTTTTGGGAATTTGACAAGTCGAAATGACAAAAAATACACATTATTTGTAAGGGCAGCGACTTGTACACAATAGCCTAACCTCTCACGTTAATACCGCTTCAAGGCCACGAAACATATTGGAATGTAAAGATTATTAATCAAAAACAGCACCTTGCGAAGGTGATGAAATAGAGAGCGAAAAACGTGACCGACGATGAAAAAACACGATTTTGAGCACGTCTTTTCGGCGTTATGGCGTGAACGCATCGGCATTACGCCGTAGAAGCGATGCCTTTTCAGCGTAAAGCCAACGCGATATAAGTGGCAAGGCAACGCCTTTTGCACACAAGGGCAAGGCAAAAAGCAGTTTTTTGGGGTCACGAAAAACTGACATTTTAGTAATGCGCTTATTATTAGTGACTTGCAAAATTCGCCATTATTAGCCTCATTTTGAACCATCGACCAACTTTTTTGAAACAAGCGATTCTCAGAAGGCTTTTTGTAAAAATTATTGATAGTAAGCAAGATTATAACCACTATAAAAATTTAATGTTTATCAAATAATAAAAAGATGAAGAGTTGCGTTTTCACGATAGGAGTAATTGTATGGTCATGGATAATATTAAATGTAGGCAACATTATGGCATCAGGCGACAGCCACTGCTGTTTGTATTCATCAGTTTTCTCATCACCTATCTCATCGTTGGCTTCCTGCTTCGCATAGTCCTGCTCTCTGCATCTCCGGCAGACGCTTCTTACACCTTTGGCGAGGTCGTGCGCAGCTTTGCCGTCGGCTTTCTCTCCGACCTTGGCATGGGAGTCATGCTGTGCATACCCATGGCAATAATAGCGCCAGGGCTTAACGAGTGGAAATATCGTCGGCCTTGGCCGCTGGTTTTCGGCGCGCTATGGTGGTTGGCGTTCATCTATGCCTGGATGCCGTTCTCCATATTCCGGCAATATGGCGGAGGCGCGCCCATGGTGGCCCGCGCGTTTCTCGGATGGAAGGCGGTGAGCTTCTCGCTGAGGTGGCTTATCCCGGGCTTGCGCAGGTCATGGCGTCGCGCCTCGATATGCGCGCTGTGGGGCACCTACGTCTGCCTTCTGCTTTGCGTGTCGGCTGGCGAGTATTTCTTCTGGGACGAGTTTGGCGTGCGCTACAATTTCATCGCCGTAGACTACCTTGTCTACACCAACGAGGTGATAGGAAACATCATGGAGAGCTACAACATCGTGCCGCTCGCCACGACGCTTGTCGTGCTCACGGTCGTGATTGTCTGGGCACAGGCGCGCTTCTTCCATGTCAGCCTGGCGGAGAACACGAACATGCGACGACTGGCATTGCGCGAATGCGTGTTCGCCGTGTTGTGTGTTTGCTCGTTTGGCCTATGCTCATGGACGCACGGCATGGACAGCGGCAACCAGTATGTGAACCAGCTGGAGCAAAATGGCGCCTGCGACTTCGTGATTGCGTTCAGGAGCAACACGTTGGATTACGAAAAGTTTTACCCAATGGTCGGCAAGGCGGAATGTGTGGCAGGCTACCGCAGGTTGGCAGGATTGGGCAGCCGCGGTGAAAAGCAGATTGGCGACAGCCTGGCCCCACTTCGCAAGAACATCGTGCTGATAACCGTGGAGAGCCTTAGCGCCGACTTCCTCGCGCGATATGGCAACAAGGAGGGCATCACGCCAAACCTCGACCGCCTTGCCAAGCAAAGTTTAGTGTTCGACAGCCTCTATGCGTGCGGCAACCGCACGGTGCGCGGCCTCGAGGCCCTATCGCTATGCATTCCGCCCTCGGCTGGCGAGAGCGTCATCAAGCGTCCGGAAAACCGCATGGGCGACCTATCCGTGGGCAGCGTGTTGAGGAAGAAAGGGTACAAGGTGCAGTTCTTGTATGGTGGCGACAGTTATTTCGACAATATGCGCGACTATTTCTCGCACAATGGCTATGAGGTCATAGACCGTGCCGACATCAACAAGAAGGACATTCATTTCGCCAACATCTGGGGCGTGTGCGACGAGGACATCTTCGACAAGAGCCTCCGCGTGTTCGACGCTAACAGCCAGAGCGACAAGCCTTTCTTCGCCCAGATAATGACAACGAGCAACCACAGGCCGTACACTTACCCACAAGGGCGCATCTCGTATAAAGGTGCACCCCAATGCCGAGAGGCAGCGGTGAAATACACCGACTATGCCATTGGCCGATTCATCTCCCAGGCATCAAGGAAGCCATGGTTCAGCAACACGGTGTTCATCGTCGTGGCAGACCACTGCGCCTCAAGCGCGGGAAAGACGAGCCTGCCCGTGGAGAAATACCACATTCCTTGCTTGGTCTATTGTCCAGGCTTGGTGAAGCCATGCGCGGTCAAGAAGACGTGCTCTCAAATCGACATCATGCCGACGGTGCTGTCCTTGCTTCATATCAAAGCTAAGGTCAAGTTCGCCGGCACCAACGTCTTAGACCCCACCTATCAACCACGCGCGTTCATGGCAACGTACCAAGACTTGGGATTCTACGAGGGACACCGCCTCACGGTTGTCTCGCCTGTGCGCAAAGTCAGGCAATACGACGTGAAGTGGCAAAAAGACAATACGGCTTTGGAGAATCAACTTAGCAAGCCACGCAAACAGAACGTGAAGAAAACCATCCTGTGGTATCAATATGTCAACACAGAAATAGACAAACAAGAAAAAAAATAAACAATATGCAAGGACTTTACACAGTGTTGCTCTTGCTGATGAGCAACGTTTTCATGACTTTGGCTTGGTACGGACACCTCAAACTGCAGGAGACTGGCGTGAGCAGCCACTGGCCGCTCATTGGCGTGATCTTGTTCTCGTGGTGCATCGCCTTCTTTGAGTATTGCTGCCAGGTGCCGGCAAACCGCATCGGATTCGTGGAGAACGGCGGGCCGTTCACGCTCGTGCAGCTCAAGGTGGTGCAAGAGTGCGTGTCGCTGATCGTGTTTGCCATCATCGCCAACATCCTTTTCCAGGGGCAAGCGCTCCACTGGAACCACATCGCGGCGTTTATCTGCCTCGTGGCCGCCGTCTACTTCGTATTCATGAAATAGGCGACACGAGCATCTACCCCTACCGTAGCCGACAGACCACTCTTGCCGAATGTAGCGACCCATTCGGCAAGAGTGGAGAGAGAGGCGCGAGCATCCGAAAAATGAGGATGGCTTTTTAAAGAATTTCGATTCTTTTTCTTACTTTTGCGCCAAAACACATTTTACACTATGATTTTCAAGTACGACGTAATCGTCATTGGCGGAGGACACGCTGGCTGCGAAGCGGCGTGCGCTGCCGCCAACATGGGCGCGAAGACATGTCTTGTGACAATGGACATGAACAAGATCGCGCAAATGAGCTGCAACCCGGCCATTGGAGGTATCGCCAAAGGACAAATCGTGCGCGAGATAGACGCGCTGGGAGGCCAGACGGGTATAGTGACCGACCTCACGGCCATACAGTTCAGAATGCTAAACAAGGGCAAGGGGCCGGCCGTGTGGTCGCCAAGGGCTCAATGCGACCGCGGAAAATTCATTTGGGAATGGCGCGACAGGCTCGACCATACCGACAACCTCGACATCTGGCAAGACCAAGCCGAAGAACTTATAGTGGAAAACGGCATGGCCGTCGGCGTGAAAACAATATGGGGCGTGGAACTGAGGGCTGGGGCCGTGGTGATAACCGCCGGCACTTTCCTCAACGGACTCATGCACATTGGCCACAAGCAAGTGGCAGGGGGCAGGATTGCCGAACCAGCTTCCTACAATCTCACGGAGTCGATAACGAGATGGGGCGTGAGAGCCGGACGCATGAAAACCGGCACACCCGTGAGGCTCGACAAGCGTACCATACATTTTGAGGATACCGTGGAGCAGCCGGGCGATAACGACTGGCACCAATTCTCATTCATGGGGGTGCAGCATGCCCTGAAGCAGCTACCATGCTGGACCTGCGAAACCAACGCTGAAGTGCATCGCATACTGAAAGACGACATCGCCAATTCTCCCCTTTTCAACGGGCAAATAAAAAGCACGGGGCCACGATATTGTCCATCGATAGAAACCAAGCTCGTGGTATTCCCCGACCGTGACCACCACCCCTTGTTTATCGAGCCTGAGGGCGAAAACACCAACGAGATGTATCTCAACGGCTTCTCCTCGTCCATGCCTATGGAGACACAGCTAAAAGCCATCCACAAGATTCCTGCTTTGAGGGACGCCAAGGCATACCGCCCGGGATACGCCATAGAATACGACTACTTCGACCCAACGCAGCTCAACCACTCGCTTGAGTCGAAAGTGATACCGCGCCTGTTCTTCGCCGGGCAGGTAAACGGCACCACGGGATACGAGGAAGCCGCGGGACAAGGATTGATGGCTGGCATCAATGCCGCGCTGAAATGCGCCTCGACAGACCCTTTCGTGCTTAAACGTGACGAGGCGTATATAGGCGTGCTCATCGACGACTTGTGCACAAAAGGCGTGGACGAGCCATACCGCATGTTCACCTCAAGGGCGGAATACCGCATATTGCTAAGGCAAGACGATGCCGACGCGAGGCTCACGGAAAAGGCCTACGACATTGGCCTTGCGAAAAAAGACCGATACGACCGATGGATGAGCAAGAAAGAGAATATAGACCATATCATCGATTTTTGCGATTCCACGACCGTCCACCCCAAAGACATCAACCAGGCACTTGAAGCCATTGGCACGACCCCACTCCACTTTGGTTGCAAAATCTCCGACTTAATCAGCCGCCCGCAGATTACCATGCAATCATTGTCGAATGCCATTCCGATGCTTAGGGAAGAACTCGACAAGATAAACGACAGAAAGGAAGAAACCATCGAGGCCGCCGAGGTCAAGATAAAATACAAAGGATACATAGAGCGCGAGAAAATCGTAGCAGAGAAAATGCGCCGCCTGGAAGACATTAAAATAAAGGGGCACTTCCGCTACGACGAGATTTCAGAAATAAGCACCGAAGGCCGCCAAAAGCTCCAGCGCATAGACCCCGACACATTGGCGGAGGCAAGTCGCATACCAGGCGTGTCACCGTCGGACATCAACGTATTGCTCGTTTTGCTCGGGAGATAAGGCTTGCTCAACCTTTCCCTGATATAGGATGGCTTGAAAGTTTCACGTGAAACAAAGTAACACATAAACATTTGAAAACAAAGAAGATAACACTTAAAGTAAAACGTAAAACATGAACAACCCAACATTGGTAGAGAACCTACGCACCATTCAAGACTGGCCAATAAAAGGCGTCAATTTCCGCGACGTCACCACCTTGTTTAAGAACGCTGAATGTGTCAAGATTATCAGCGACATGATGTACGACCTCTACAAGGATAAGGGCATAACAAAGATTGTCGGTATAGAAAGCCGCGGCTTCGTGATGAGCTCTGCCGCCGCCATCAGGTTGAATGCTGGCATCGTGCTATGTCGCAAGCCAGGCAAACTGCCTTGCGACACCATTCAGCAAAGCTACGCCAAGGAGTATGGCATAGACACGATAGAGATCCACAAGGATGCTATAACGCCCGATGACGTGGTGCTACTCCACGACGACCTGCTGGCAACAGGTGGCACCATGAAGGCGGCCTGCGACCTCGTGAGGAAGTTTAAACCAAAGAAGATTTACTGCAATTTCATCATGGAGCTTATCTCCGAATTTCCTCACACGCGCGAGATATTCGACAAGGACGTTGAGATAACGAGTCTGCTCAAGTTTTAGTTCCACGTGAAACAAAACGGGAAAATGTTTGCTTGAAAACAGCAAGTTGGTGGGTATGATTAAAGAAAAGAATGAGAAAAGGTTGGAGCGCTTGAAAAACATAGTGCTCAATATGCCCGAGAAGCCTGGCAGCTACCAATATTATGATGACCTGCGCGAAAACGGAGGTACCATAATATATGTGGGCAAGGCAAAGAACCTGAAAAGGCGCGTATCGAGCTATTTCCACAAGGAGGTAGACCGATTCAAGACGAAAGTGCTCGTCTCGAAGATAAAGGACATATCTTATACCGTGGTGAACACGGAGGAGGATGCCTTGTTGCTCGAAAACGCTCTCATAAAGAAATACAACCCAAGATACAACGTCTTGCTGAAAGACGGCAAGACGTACCCTTCCATCATCGTGACCAACGAGTTTTTCCCACGCATATTCAAGACGCGGCACATCAACAAGAGGGTCGGCACGTATTTTGGCCCCTACCCCCACATCTCCTCCATGTATAATGTCTTGGCCTTGATCCAAAAGGCGTTCAAGCCAAGGAGGTGCCGCCAGCCGATAACACAAGAAGGCATAGACATGGGCAAATACCGCCCTTGCCTGGAATATCACATACACAACTGTGAGGGGTGTTGCGTGGGCAAGCAGTCGAGAGAGGATTATCTTGAAAACATAAGGCAAGCCAAGGAGGTGCTCAAAGGCAATACCCGTGAACTGTCGGAATGGGTCTACAAGCGCATGATGGCCAATGCCGAGCTCATGAAGTTTGAAGAGGCGGAAAGGCTGAAGGAGCGTTACCTGCTGTTGCAAGACTTCGTGTCGAAGAGCGAGGTGGTGAGCCACACCATCAACGACGTGGACGTGTTCACAATCACGGACGACGACAACAAGAAGAACGCGTACGTTAATTATATACACGTAAAGAACGGGACCATCAACCAGAGCTTCACCTACGAGTATAAACGCAAGCTCGACGAGAGCGACGAGGACTTGCTGATTCAGGCCATACCTGAGATAAGGGAACGCTTCGGGAGCAAGTCGAAAGAGATTATCGTCCCGTTCCAGATGGAGTGGAAACTGCGCGACGCGGAGTTTTTCATCCCTCAGCGAGGCGACAAGAAACATCTCTTGGAACTCTCTGAGATGAATGGCAAACAGTATAAGTTTGACAGGCTGAAGCAGACCGACAAGCTCAACCCTGAACAAAAACAGACGCGCTTGATGAAAGAGTTGCAGGAAAAACTGCACCTCGAAAAGCTCCCTTACCAGATAGAGTGTTTCGACAACTCCAACATCTCAGGCACCGATGCCGTAGCAGGCTGCATAGTGTACAAGGGCATGAAGCCCTCAAGAAAGGATTACAGGAAATACAACATCAAGACCGTAGTAGGCCCCGACGACTACGCTTCCATGCAAGAGGTCGTGAGAAGGAGATATACGCGCATGATAAACGAGCATGCCACCCTGCCCGACCTCATCATCACGGATGGTGGCAAGGGGCAGATGGACATCGTTAGGGAAGTGGTGGAAGACGAGCTGCACCTCCATATACCAATAGCCGGACTCGCCAAGGACGACCGTCACCGCACCAACGAGCTGCTGTTTGGCTTCCCGGCGCAGGTGATAGGCTTGAAGACCGACAGCGAGTTGTTTCATGTACTCACGCAGATACAAGACGAGGTACACCGCTTCGCCATCACGTTTCATCGCGACAAGCGTTCGAAGCACGCGCTACACTCAGCCTTGGACGACATTAAAGGTATAGGCCCAAAGAGCAAGGAAGCATTATTAAAAGCCTTTAAATCAGTGAAATACATCAAGGGTGCAAGCATTGACCAACTTGCTACCATCATTGGCAAGGACAAAGCACAAAAGGTATATGACGCATTAAACCAACAGGAACCATCAAACAAGCAATAGAAAAAAATGAGAGTAGTAATACAACGTGTCACCAAAGCGTCGGTGACGATTGACGGCAAGGTAAAATCAAGCATAGGCAAGGGTTTCCTCATACTCGTTGGAGTGTGCTCCGAGGACACCGAGGAAGACGCGGCATGGCTCGTAAGGAAGATTGTAGGATTGCGTGTTTTCGACGATGCCAACGGCGTGATGAACCTAAGTATTGGCGACGTGGGGGGCGACATACTTGTCGTTTCACAGTTCACGCTCATGGCGAGCTACAAGAAAGGCAACAGGCCAAGTTGGATCAAGGCCGCGCCCCACTCAATCTCCATCCCCCTCTACAATCGTTTCTGCGAATTGCTGACAACGGCATTGGGCAAGCCCATAGGCACAGGCGAGTTTGGCGCGATGATGGAAGTGGAACTCCTGAACGACGGCCCGGTCACGATATGCATGGACACGAAGAACAAAGAGTGAAAAAACGGTCGCTGAAACCGACCAAATGGTCGGGCGTGGCCAAAAAACGGATTCTCAAAGGGGATAAGACGAAACTACAAATAGTTAACATATTGCGGCACAGTGAGTTGAGCTTGATATTTGTGATTATTTTATTACAAACTGGCTTTTCAAAAGAGACGCGAAGCGGCAATTGCGCGACCATGATTTGAGCATTTGCGCAATTGCGCGCAATCAACATCGCGCACAAGCGCATCGTCCTGCAACGAAACTATCACGCCAATGGACAATTGGGCAATCGTGACAAGAGACAATAATAAAAACGAGTCAAGGACATAAAGAAACAAAAAATTGCTTATCTTTGCAACATGACAATAAAAGAAGCGCAAAAAACCGTTGACAACTGGATAAAGGAATATGGCGTGAGATACTTTTCGGAATTGACCAACATGACGGTCTTGACAGAAGAGGTTGGAGAACTGGCCCGCGTAATGGCGCGAAAATATGGCGACCAAAGCTTCAAGGAAGGCGAGAAGGACAACATGGGCGAGGAGATAGCAGACATCTTCTGGGTGCTCTGCTGCATAGCCAACCAAACAGGCGTCGACATGACCAAGGAATTCGAGAAAAGCATTGACAAGAAAACAAGGCGAGACAAGGACAGACACATAAACAATCCAAAATTAAAACAATAGACATGGGAATGATAAAAGAAAAAATAACGAAAGACATCCAAGCACAGCGTAGCGAGGGCATCGTCAGCAGCAGCAAGATAGACCAGGCATTTGCCAAATACGACCTCAACGTGGACGAGGATGCCGTCAGGGAAAAGGTGAAGGCCATTATTGCGGAAAAAGTGCCCGAAAACGACAACCTCGACGTGAAGAAATTCCTGCTTGGCTCAGTGGAGCTGACATCCCTGCACACCACCGATACAGAGGAAAGTATACTCGCACTGGTTGAAAAGGTAAACAAGTTTGAGGGCGCATACCCTGACCTGCCTCACGTGGCAACCATTTGCACGTATCCCAACTTCGCCCATCTGGTGCGCAACACGCTGGAGGTGGATGGCGTAGAGATTGCCGTAGTTTCCGGCTCTTTCCCATCGTCGCAGACGTTCATCGAGGTGAAAGTTGCGGAGACCGCCCTGGCCATAAAGGATGGCGCGACCAACGTAGACATCGTGCTCCCCGTGGGTAAATACCTATCGGAAGACTATGAGGGCGTGGCAGATGACATCAACGAGCTGAAACAGACGTGCGGCGAGGTGCCAATGAAGGTCATACTCGAAACCTGCGACCTCCCTACCCTATCAGACGTTAAGAAGGCGGCCATACTCGCCATGTACAGCGGTGCCGACTATATTAAGACATCAACAGGTAAAGAGAAGGCCGGGGCCACGCCAGAGGCCGTCTACGTGATGTGCAAGGCCATAAAAGAATACTACGACGAGACGGGTATCGTGATTGGCTTGAAACCCGCGGGCGGCATCAACACGGTGATGGACGCTGTCACCTATTACACTATCGTGAAAGAAGTGCTCGGCGAGAAATGGCTCACCAACGAGCTTTTCCGTTTAGGCACAAGTCGCTTGACCAACTTGCTGCTGAGCGAAATCATCGGCAAGGACACAAAGTGGTTCTAAGAACCATCACAACCAATCAGGGGTGGTCACGCACAAAGCGTGGCCACCCCTGATTGGTTTATAAAACAATATCTATTTAAAATAACCGAAGCATCACTTCCTGCGCTCTATCACGTAGTCGAGATAAGCCTTCAGGCTGTCTTTCACGGGGCCGTCACCCACTTCCTCATCAAGCAGAGCCATCGAGGAAGCATGCAGTTCCCACATTTTCTTCTCAGCATAGTCAATGCCACCGTTGACCTTGGTGAAATTGACAAGGCGAGCTATCTCGTCCTTTGAAACCGTGCCGTCCTTAACCTTATAGGCTATCTCCGTCATCTCCCTGTCGTGGGTACTATTGAGAGCATAGAGCACTGGCAAGGTGAGTTTACCTTCAGCCATATCGTTACCTGTGGGCTTGCCTATCTCCGACTGGTCATAATAGTCGAAAATGTCGTCGCGAATCTGGAATATCACGCCAAG
>DJQL01000054.1 GCA_002437565.1 Prevotella sp. UBA6387 | reverse complement strand
CGCATTGGCACGTCCTGCAATGCGGTATTCAGAAAGACCTTAACGCTATCAGCTGATACCGCTGAGGAATCCACCAATATGTTTCCGGTCCTTATGCCTTGCGTGTATTGGCGCAAAGAAGTTGAGATGGCAGTCGCTGTTGCAGGATTGAGCTTCTCAGCTTGCAAGGGTTGCGTCAAAAACACGCTCGCGCAACATACAGAAAAAACTTTTAAGATTGTTAGCATAAAAAGGCAATTAATAATGCAAAAGTACAGAAATAGCAGCCGATAGTTTCACATCGGCTGCTATTTAATGATTATTTAACTTAACTATCAATCACTTGTCCTCAAAATCAATCCCAATTGGGGTTCTGCTTGATTTGACTGTTTAGCGTAATGTCATTTGTCGGCACAGGATAGTGATAATACTTTGCGCTGAATGAGCGAGTAGCCGATGTTCCTTTCAAATATCCATCCGCGTTTTTGTCAGCGTCTTCCACATTGGAGACATTAGCTCCAAGGTTCGCGTTGAGGTTTACATTAGTGTCCATCTTGTCCATCTGGTGCCAACGCACGAGATCCCAATAGCGATAGTTATTGTCACACATGAGTTCGCAACGACGGCAACGGCGGATTTCCCATATCAAGTTGCTCACGCCCATGTTGTTGGCCGGGTCTGCCTCTGGAGAGGTTGTCATGTCGGGCAGTCCTGCACGACGCTGAAGCAAGTTGACACTCTTGTTGAGGTCGTCCTGGGTAATCGTGCCAAGCTCAGCCTTTGCCTCAGCATAGTTCAACAGGATTACGGAATACCAATAAAGAGGAATATCAGTATAGCAACCAACCGTACTCGTGCGATATGTCATATCCATCTGTGGATTATCATACTTGTAAACGGTGTAGCCTGTGGATGATGTCATCTGTGCTGGCAAAGCAGCATCAGGAGACGGCTCATTGCGTATCCATCCATGATTCTTGAAAGCGAGAACAGAGTCCACGAGAAGCTCAAGACGACGATCCTTGTTCTTCAAGAAATGAGAGATGCTGTAATCTCCATTGACATTCTTCACCGCCTTGTCATCTTTGTCAAGCGAAGTGGTTGCCTTTGGCTTGCCATCACGGAAGAGAAATGCGTCGATGGCATCCTTTGTTATTCCGCTTTGTGTTGTTGAGCCACATGTATAGTCGCACAAGCCATGGCTGAGCACGTCCTTCTCATAGTGCTTGTAGAAGATCACCTCGCTGTTAGCGCTCAAGCTAAGAGAGTTATAAATGGTATAAAGCTTGCTTGGGTTAGCGGCATTCTCGTAAGTACCAGCCACGTCCCAATCATTGAGGACGAACTTGCCGGAGTTCATGAGCTGCTCCGACGCGCTTACGCTCTCTTGCAGGAACTTCTGGGCGAGTGTTTGGTCAGCGGCCTTGCCATTGTCGGCGGCCGTCCTGTACTTGCAGTAAGTGCCCCAATAGAGGCACACTTCACTCTTCATGGCCAAAGCCATTTCCTTGCTCCACAGCGTTTTATCCGAAGTATTGGAAGCAAGGTTGGCGATGGCGAAGTTGAGATCGTTGAGCACAGAGTCCATCACGATATCTTGGTCTGTTCGTGGCCCTTTGGTTTGTGTGCTGTCCTTTGAGTCAAGTATGACATTACTCTCCCACTGAACGTCGCCATACATCTTTGCCAGCTCGGAATAGACGTAGGCCCTATTCATTCTGCCTATGGCCTCAAACTTTTTTTTGGTTGCTTCCGGCAATGTAGATGACTTCAAACCGTCAAGCAGGTAGTTGACGCGACGAATGTTGGTGAAGCGGCTTGACCATGCGGATGCCGTGTTAGGCACGTTGGTAAATGTCCAGTTGGAAAAACTCGGATTCACCTGGTCATCATTGAGGGTGTTAAAGTAGAAGTTGGACGCTCCGCCATAGTAGGCATAGAAGCGATTTGCGTAACTCTCTACCAAGTTGCTGTTGCTCCAAAAGGCAGGATTATTTGTAAAGGTGTCACGAGGGTTCTTCTCAAGAAAGTCGTCGCAACTCGTCAACATCAAGGCAGAGGCGGCTATGATATATAAAATTGATTTCTTCATGTTAGCATTGATTTTAAATCATTAGACTTAGAATGTAAGCTGCAATCCGACGGCCCATGTGCGAGTGATAGGCACCGTACGGCCCCACCCGCCATAGCTCAAGCCTTCACCAGTATTGACTTCTGGGTCGAGAGGAATGTCTCCGTTGCCTTTATGGAGCAGCCAGAGGTTGTCCACGCTGGCGTAGATCCTCAGGTTCTGAATGTATGCCTTACGAACGAGGCCCTGAGGGAGAGTGTAACCCAACGTGACGTTCTTAAGCCTCAGATAAGACATATGCACTAAGTACTTAGACTGCGGATAAAAGTTGTTGTTACCACCAGCAGATGCCAAAGCCGGAACTTTACCTGCAGCCGACACGCCTGGCCACAAGCAAGGATAGTCGTTATCCTCACTGACATTCACGTTGCCATTCTCTGGGTCATAGACGTTGTATTTAGTAAGGTTGCTGAACAACTGCTGGTCTTGTGCCTGCACCATCGGGAAAACGAATGAAGAAGTTGTCCAAATGTCACGCTTGCCAACACCCTGGAAGAAAAGGTCGAGGTCGATGCCTTTCCATGAACCGCCCACGTGGAAACTGTACTCATAGCGAGGCAGCACATTGCCGATGACCTTCAAGTCGCCGTGATTGGCGAGGGTACCCTCACCGCCATCAATTTTGCCGTCACCATTCAGATCCTTATACTTGATGTCACCAGGGCCATACACGAAGTTACCCACCTGCAAACCCGTCTGGTCGGCAATGCCTTCCTTGTACTTCCAAGAGCCGTCAGCGTTCTTGCCGTCGAAGTCGGCCTCTGTGAAGTAGCGGTCGGTCTCAAAACCCCAGATATCGCCCCAAGTCTCACCCTCGTACGCGTAACTTGTGTCGTTGGTATGGCCGATAAGCTTATAGTCGTCAATGGTTTTACCAGGCTCCACAGTTATTGGATTCCACTTCTTGACTTTGACCTTTGAGTCGCCAATGGAGAAGTTGGCATACACTTGAAGGTCGCGAGTGAACTGGTGACGCCAAGAGAGCGAGAGTTCCCAGCCACGCGACTGCAATTCGCCATTGTTGGTATAAGGCGCACTGTCGCCAACTGTCGCAGGAAGGGCCTGACCTGGAGAAAGCATATCCTTGGTGAGACGCTCATACAACTCTGCGGTTACGTTGAGCTCGTTGTTGAAGAAGCCAAGGTCTATACCGAGGTTCTTGGTCTGTATACGCTCCCACGTCAGTGAAGAACTGACCCATGTGGGCATCGTGAACTGATTGAGCTTTGTACCGCTACCATTGAGCCACGTGGGATTTTTATTATCACCCTGCGTTGCGGTCAGCGTTGAGAGGAACATGTTGTCGCCGATGGCTTCATTGCCTATCTCACCATAAGAGAAACGCAACTTACCATTTGACACGTATTTCTGCAAAGGCTTCCAGTAAGACTCCTCAGAGAAACGATAACCCACGGAGAAACTTGGGAAGAATGCCCAGCGGTCACCATCACGGAAACGAGACGAGCCATCATAACGGCCATTGAGCTCAAGCAGATATATGCCCTTATAGTCGTAATTGATACGGCCAAAGTAACCTGCGGAGGCACGGTCGCCCGTAGACGAATCGATAGTTGCCTTCGACATATCACCATAAGCAAGATTCAGCTCTGGATAACTCTCATCATAGAGCTGCTTGCGACGAGCATAGAAATAGTCTGACTTGTAGTTCTCACCGTTGATACCAACCATTGCATGGAAGTTATGGTCTTTGAAGAACGTGTGAGTATAGTCCAGATATGCGTTGGCCGTCCAGCGGTTGCGCTTCGTGTTCCAGCGTGTGGCGTCGTTGTTGCTCTCTGTCACGATATACTGCGGTTTCGTGCCGCTCCAGTTCATGCCATAGATGCTCTTGTTGCTTGCCTTATAATTGATGTTGTCGGTTTGGAACGTGTAATCGACATTAAAAGTAAGGTCCTTTGTGATATTCGCCTTGATATAACCGTTCAAGCGCAGCTGGTCGAAAGTGTTGTAAGCGCGGTTGCAGTTCTTTTGCATGGCCACGACACGATAGTCATATTGGTTGCCATCCGCATCTTGATATATACCAGACGGGATGAAGTATGAACCCCAACGCCAGAGATATTGGTAAATGTTAGACCATGGGTCTGCATAGCTCATGCGGCGGCGAGTCCAGTTCATGCGCACGCCCACTGTCAGCCAGTCGGTGATGTCGGTCTTGACGTTGGTAGTCAAGCCATAGCGAGAACGCTTTCCAGGATTGAAGTTCTTGACATCCTGCTTAGAATCGTAGTCGAACGACGTATAGAATGTGGTCTTGCCCGATGATCCTGAGATAGACACGTTGTGGTTTGTCGAGGGGGCGTGGTCGTTGTACCAGATGCCTTGAATGTCGTAGTCGGCATAATAAAGAGGTTGTCCCTCTGGCGTGAAATAATAGTCACCCACGTTGTCCATGCTCTGATAAGGCTCCATCACGGTATAGCCCTTCTTGCCCTTATGTTGTTTTTCCCAAGCCTCGGCATAAGGCAGCAGCTTATCCATATACATGCCAAAGAGCTCTGGAGTAGACTGGCCAGCACGATCCGCGGCTATGAGGCGGGCTCGTATCTGCTCTGGCACCGACGGGAAGTCGGGGAGGTATGTAGACTTGTCCCAACCAAACTGCATGTTGTATTTCACCCTTACCTTCTCTCCTTGCTTACCGCCCTTGGTGGTGATAAGTATCACGCCGAACGCGGCACGTGAGCCGTAGATGGCAGAAGAGGAAGCGTCTTTCAATACGGAGATGCTGGCAATGTCGTTGGCACTGATCATTGTCAGATCGTCAACAGGCATACCGTCAACAACGATAAGAGGCGACGAGTTCTGGCTGTTGGACAACGTACCCAAACCACGAATGGAGATAGACGATGTGCTCGTGATGTCGCCACTGTTTGACAGGACTGTCAAACCTGGCACGGCACCTTGCAGGGCCTTGGTCACGTCCTGCTCTGGACGCGAGCCAAACGTCTTCTCCATGTCTACATTTGCCACGGCGCCCGTGAGGTTGGCCTTCTTCTGCTGGCCATAACCCACGACCACCACCTCGTCGAGGTTTGCCTGATCGGCCTCAAGGGCAATATTCATGTTGGAAGTGGCTTTCCTCAAAACGGTCTTGTAGCCAAGGTAGGTCACCTTGATCGTGGCGTCATTCCTTACAGACAAGGTGAAGTTTCCGTTCATGTCCGTAATAGTGCCACGGTTGGTGCCCGCCTCTTGAATGGTAGCGCCTACCACAGGGTCACCATTCTCATCAACTACCTTACCGGTCACTGTGTTACTATTTTGACTCACTGCCAGAGGGTCAGGGGAAGCCTGAGTGGCGTTAGGATAAAGCCAACAAGCCAGCATCATCGTTCCTAAAAGGACTAATGGTCTTTTCATAAGCGTTAGGTTATAGTAATATATTTAATAGTTTGATGGCAAAGTTATATAAAATTTCAACACGGAATGGCATGGCACCGTTATTTTTTGTTAAGCGATAACTGAAAAACCATTTTACATATTAAATCTTTAGAAATATCCAAGATCATCTGTAAATTCATGGAGCCATGCATAAGAAACATACAAATACGGTCTACCAAATACAGAAAAGAACACAAGGCTTTATAATTTTGCGCGAACCAAGTTACTAATAATTGTTAATAATAGGCTACCTTGCTTTGCAGAAAGGCTTTTTTTGTGTAATTTTGCAATCGCTTTTCAAAACAATGATTTTTGTCGGCATAGCTCAGTTGGTTAGAGTATCACCTTGACATGGTGGGGGTCCTTGGTTCGAATCCAAGTGTCGACACACGACTATTAGGATATTCCAAACAGGCGGCATTCAAACTTTGAATGCCGCCTGTTTCTTTTATTGCTTATTCCATTGTTTTATTTCATCGATAGGCAATCCCGTGGCTTGGGAGATTATTTCAAAAGGTATGTCCTGAGCCAAGAGCTTAAGAGCTATGTTCTTTTTCTCTTCGGCCTTCCCCTCGGCTCTACCCTCGGCCCTACCTTTTGCACGGCCTTCCTCCAGGCCTTGCGCTCTGCCTTCTGCCAACCCTTCCTGTTTTGCATTGCCAAGCACGTCGTTCTGTATCATGATGGCATTCAAGTGCTCGTCATAGGCATGGCGCTCAGCGTCTGACATCTCGTAATATTTCAACTTCTCACGCGCTTCCTGCAACCCAGGAGCCTTGGTATCGGGAGAGATGACACCATTCTTCAAATAGTTTACCCACTCCTCCAATGGCGACACCGCTACCCTGTTAAACTCGTTGACACGCACAAGAATGTATGTGGGGAATATATCGGATGGCGATTTCCTCACTATGTTGTTCTTTTCCTTTGCGCTTATCTCGAGCTTGTCCTTCGTGTGAAGTCCCACGAAATTGTTCTGGCCTATGTAGATATAGTCAGAGCCCTTGCCAAGGTCAAAATACAGTATGCTGATGGAATACACTTTCTTCACCTCCTTATAACTGTTTCCAAGGTTGATATGCTCGGTTATGGCCTTGGCGACACCATAAAGCACACGCTCAAGATAATAGAGCTCGCTCGTGTTTTGTATTTCCACTATGATTATCTCGCCCTTGCTATTCTTGGCCTTGATGTCGACGCGGTTAAACTTGTCATCTTCCTTTTGCTGGTTTCCCTCACTTTCGAGTATCTCCATTATTTTCACCTCTTCATTCAGGAAGACAGTCAGGAAGCCTTCCAACACACCAAAGTTGGCCTTTTGCCTGAGCAACCTCTTTATTGCCCAGTCGAAGCGAATGTATTTGTCTCTGAGTTCTGTCATGGCGAATCCTCCTTTTATCTCGTTTGTTCTTTATCGTTTGCAAATATACTGCTTTTTCCCAAAAGTTCTAAACGATTAACGTAAAAATCGGAACCCATAGATAACACAAAACGAGAAAAGGGCGGCTCCCGAAAGAGCCACCCCTCGATATGATGATGTAAGCACGGTATGCCTTTTACTTCTTAGTCATGATACACTTAGCGAAGCCATCAGCCCAAGCATAGAGCTTGATGTCGTAAGTGCCAGCGGCTACCTTCATGTTGGCACCGCCTTGCGTCAAGGCATCAGGCGTGCCGCCCCAGTTGATATCCCAACCATCGTTGGCGCGGAACTTCAGCTCGCCGTCTTTCAGCTGAGCGTCGTTGATAACCCAAGCACCGTCGGCCTTGCTATAAGTCATAGGCGTGCTTGCGTCCCATCCGTTTGGCGTGGCGTCACCGATGATGCCAATTGTCGTGATAGGAGTCAACTCCAATGTCTTCGCGTCGAGGTTGAGCACGATCTTATAGAATCCCTCATCGTTGCCCTCCGGCAGACTTATGTTGTCAGCGTTGCCAGCCGTAGAGAAGCCTGCGCCATAGTTTGTGCCATCCCAGCTTTTCTCCGAACAGAACTTGAAGCCATTGTTGTTCAAGTAAGCGAAGCCCCAGAAGTTGGAGCCGTCGGCGCTTGCGAAAGGCTCCGTCTGCTTCCAGCCATTGCAATCGCCAGCGAGGTAGAGCACAGGTGAAGAGACGGAGTAAGTCCAGTTGTTGGCATCGAATGTGACAATCCATGTACCAGAACCTGCTATCACAGCAGTTTGTACGGCATCGCCCCATGTCACGAAATTGAACTTAGCCTCGTCGCCATTTATGGCGCAGCCATACTGCGACTGGTTGGCATCGTCCCAAGTGGTGGCAGAGCCATCTACGCCTTCCAATGTAGACGCACCATAAAACTTGAACCAGTTTGAGTTGCCAGTAGTTGTGACTGTGGCTTTATAGACATTGGAACCTGCTGCCGTCTCAGTCATCATGACTGGCCTGTTTGGTGTCCATCCATTACCGTTCACGTCACCCAAAAGATAATATCCCTTGGAGTCAACCTCCGGGGTCGGTATTGGTGTCTCGTTCTGCGTCACCTTGCCTACGACCTGCACCGCCGTACCATCTTGGAGCACAGCGGCCGCGGTAGCGTCCACGTCCAAGGCGCGCTTCTCGCATTTCTGGCTCTTCAGCGAGACTGTGGCGAGACTGTCGAGCTGCTTGGTCGACATACGGGCCGTGGCATCCTTGATGACACAATATTTTGTCACGTCAAAACCGTTGAGCGTCACTGTCTTCATTATCACGCTCTGAACCTCATCGCTTGCCTTGGTCACCTTCACCAGGTCAACCGAATCGGGGATGGTCACCGAGCTCATGTCCACGTCGACGCCCGATGCGGCGAAGTTCAAGCCATAGGCACCGTTGGTAGCGGCCTCGTTGGTCTTCAGCTCCGCCCAGTCGTTCATCTCCGGAGTGGAGAAGGTGGTTGGCAAGCTGAAGTAGTTGGCCGTAGTCCCCGCCTTCTCGTCAGTCTCCACGAAGTCCTTGTCGAAAGACACCTGCAGGGTGTAGGTCGTGGCGAGAGGGAAGCCGCCATAGTCTGGCTGGTTTGCCGTGAACGATACGGTGCTGGAGTTTATGAGGTCCAGCGTGTTGTTTTCGGCATCTGCCGGAGCGTTCAACTGGAAGGTCGAGGGCACGCTCATCACGGGGTTGTCGTCGCGGTCGCTGTCACAAGCCGTGAGGAGCAAGGCTCCCATGAGCAACGATGCCAATATATTTAGCTTTTTCATTGAGATTATCTTTTTAAGGGTTACACCTATCAATATTTAGGATTCTGCTTCAAGTTGTCGTTGGCGTTGATGTCGGATGCGGGGATAGGATAGATGTTGAAGTGTGCGTCAAACGCCTGACCTTCTTCCGCACCGTTCTGATACTGCCAAAGGTATTCGCTCTGGCCACCGAACTTGCCGAAGCGAACCAAGTCCATGCGGCGACGGCACTCAAATCCGAACTCACGCGACCACTCGTCGAGAATTGTCTGCAAGTCGACAGACGTAAACTTCTTGGCGTGAGCGCGGCTGCGGAGAGCGTTCAGCTTTGCCAAGCCGTCCGTGGTGCAAGAGCCTCCGTTGATGCGTGCGTCGGCCTCGGCGTATGTGAGGTAAGCCTCAGCCACACGAAGCACAGGGATATAGGTATCTATCCACTTGCCCGTGCCGTCGTGTATGGCGGAACCGTCGGAATGCACGTTGGTGTACTTCACGTAAAGATACACGTTCTTGTTGTTTGACACGTCGGTAATCCTTGGCTCGCGCTTGCCATCGGTGAAGAAGAGGGCACGGTCGTCACCGCTTGCCTCCGCCACCTTGTCTGGATAGCCCACGGAGAGCTTGTCCGCGCCAGAAGGGATAAACTTCTGTATGAATTGCTCCTTCGGGATAGTGCCGCCCCACGCCTCCGATGTCCTTGTGGGATAAACATTGATCACGTCGGCCGTTGTCATGCCAGCCACGAAGAAGAGTCCACCATAAGAGCGGCTATTGGCACCGTCTTCCATGGCAGGGAGGATTATCTCTTCCTGTGCGCCGTTTGAACGGTTGTCGCCCATGAAGAGCTTCTGGTAGGCCGTGTAACCGTTAGAGTCGTCGGTCATCAACTTCCAATTGCCATCGTTTATCACACGGTTCGCGTATTCCTTTGCCTTCTCCCACTGAGGGGTTCCAGTATAGACCTCGGCGTTGAGGTAGAGACGCGCGAGTAGGAGGTTAGCCGCGGCCTTGCTCGCGCGGCCATAAGCCATGGGCTTGTCGCTGAGCACCTCGCTGTTGTCGTCGCCCTCGCCGAGCACGTTCTTCAGCTCGCTCTCCACGAAGTCGTAAGCCTCTTGGCGCGTGGCCTGCTTTGGCTTGGCATCATCCATGGTGGTGACCATGGGTGGGTTGGCAAACAAGTCTACCATGTAGAAATAGTTGAGGGCGCGCATGAAACGCACCTCGGCACGCTGCTCCGCCACGCTCGCGTCGCCTTCCGTCTGGTTGAGATAGAAGTTGCAGAGAGTCACGCCGAACATGAGGCGATAATACAATCCTTTTGGGTGCTTCTGCGAGTCGCCCCAACGGTTGTAGTTGAGGTCGTCGGTGTCGTCGTTTGGCCAAATCCACAAGCACTCATCGGTGGGCAGCTCGTTGAGGTAGAAAAGCTCGCGCATCATGGTAGACGTTCCGGCGTCTATGCCATCGATGTCGCCGCCATTGCCATCGTCCGGCGCTTTCTGGCCTGCGAGCATCATGTTAGCGTAAATCTTGTTGAGCAAGGCGTCCTTGTCCAACGTAGACACCTGCTGAGGGTTGATGTTCTTCACGTCCAAGTCGCCAATGCAAGATGTCAGTCCACCCAGGGAGAGCGTCAGCAGTGCCGCGGAAATGATATTTTTTATGTTGAATTTCATGGTGATTGATTCTTAAGAAGTTAAGAAGTTTAGAAGTTGAGGTTCACGCCGAAGATGATTTGGAATGGGCGTGGGTACATATTGTTGTCGAAACCGTTGGCCACCTCCGGGTCGAGGCCCTTATAGTTGGTAATGGTGAAGACGTTTTGCACTGTGCCGTAGACTCGGCCGCTCACGCCATTGTATTTGCCGTTGTGGAACAGGTTGGCGAAAGAGTAACCCAGCGTGATGTTGTCCATCTTCAGGAACGATGCGTTCTGCACGAAGAGGTCGGAGAAGCTCTCGTTGCCCGTGCTGTCGAAGCCAAGCGCCATGCCGTCCAGAAGTTTGTTTGAGAGATAGCCCAGGCTGTAGATTGAGCCCTTACCCACGTTCATGGAGCCAGACAACACATTATTATATACGTAGTTGCCCAAGCTCGCGCGCATCGTGAAGCCGAGGTCCCAGTTCTTGTAGATGAACTTGTTGGCGAGATCCATGGTCACGTCCGGATCTGGCTTGTAATAATAGTACTTGTCGCCATCGCTTATCACGCCGTCGTTGTTGCGGTCCACGAACGTGTTGAACAGTGGCTTGCCATCCTTGTCGTACACCTGCTGGTACACGCGGAAAGCTCCACGACTATGCCCCACGGCGTGAGCCTGCACCTTGCCGCCCGTGCCCACGCTCTCACCAGCCTCCACATAATAGTCGGCACCCGTGCCGGTAATAAGCTCGTCCACACGGTTCTTGTTGTAAGCCACGTTGTAGTTCAGTTCCCAAGTGAAGTCCTTGGTCACGATAGGACGCACTGTCGTGGCGAACTCTATGCCCTCGTTGTGCAGCGAGCCGATATTGGAGGTCATGGTGTTCTTGAAGTTGCCGCCAGCTGCCACATACACGGTGTTGATGAGGTCAGTGGTCTTGCGGTAGTAATAGTCGAGGTTGAACGTCAACCTGTTGTTGAGCAGGCTGAGGTCAATGCCAGCGTTCCACGTGGTGGTCTTCTCCCATGTGAGGTTCGGGTTGTAGACATCAGGTAGATAGGTCACGCCGTCGTTGCCCATCGGGTAGAACGTGTATTGCGTGTTGGGCGTGTATGTGGCAATCCACGTGTAGTCGCCTATGCCTTCCTGCTGGCCTGTCTTACCCCATCCGAGGCGGAGCTTGAAGTCGTTGATTGCCTTCACATTGCGAAGGAACGGCTCGTCGTTGATACGCCAAGCGAGGGCCACGGACGGGAAGAGACCCCAACGGCCATCCTTGTTGAAGCGAGAGGAACCGTCGTCGCGCAGGGTGAAGGTGAGCATATACCTATTCAGCAACGTGTAGTTCATACGGCCGAAGAACGACACGAGGAAGTTCTCGGTCTTGTATAGCGTCGTCATGGTGTTAGACGATTCCTCCTGGCTTTTGTCACCGGCCTTGTGGTCGCCCACGTCGTGTAGATACGTGCCCCACTTGGCGTAGTCGG
>DJQL01000101.1:3343-14326 GCA_002437565.1 Prevotella sp. UBA6387 | reverse complement strand
CGTTTGGTGGTGCTGCGCAGGCTTGTGGCGGTGGCGGCCATCGTGCTTGCCGTCGTCATTGTGGGGCTGGGCGGTTGGGAATACCACAAGCGCGTGTCGCAGTGGAAGAGCCAGGCCGTTGCCAACGCCGAGCGGTCGCGCCAGATACGCATCAAGGCCGGCACCACCAAGGCAGTGCTCAGGCTTGGCGATGGCCGCGTGGTGCGTCTTGGCGGCGACGCAAGCAAGAACAAGGTGGCCATGGGTCAAGTCTTGGCTCATGGCTACAAGGGCACCGTGGTCTTGGAGACACCACGCGGCGGCGAATACACGCTCACCATGACCGACGGCACCGAGGCGAGGCTCAACGCCGGCTCGCGGATAGAATATCCTGCCGTGTTCGACGGCAAGGAGCGCAGGGTCAAGACCGCGGGCGAGGTCTACTTCAAGGTGGCTCACGATGCCGCCCATCCCTTTATGGTGGAGACCGAGGGGCAGGAGGTGAAGGTGCTGGGCACCGAGTTCAACATCAACGCCTACCCGTCTGGCAAGGTGGTGACCACGCTCATGCGAGGCAGCATATCGCTGCGACCCATGGGTAGCAATGGTGGAGAGCTGACGCTAAGGCCGGGCGAGCAGGCTGAATACGACAGGCGCATGGGCACGGCGACGATCCACGCGGCCAACACCGAGGTGGTGAGCAGCTGGACCCACGGCAAGTTCGTGTTCGAGAACCAGACCCTTGAGCAGATCATGGAGCAGCTCAGCCGTTGGTACGATTTCCGATACAGGTTCGGCAACCGGCAGGTGGCTTCCACGGTGTTCATGGGCAGCGTGCCTCGCTATGGCAACTTCCATGACGTGCTCCGCATACTCGAGATGAGCGGCGGCATCAAGTTCAGGGTAAAGGGCAAGAATGTCGACATAATGGCGGAATAGCGACGGATAACAATTAGGAAAAAACATAAAGTGTTTATTGATTCATGAGAGAAAAACAACGATTGAGAAACTTTCTTTTGCTTGTCTTCGCGCTCGTGGCACTGCCGTTGTCGGCGGTGGCACAGCGTTACAGCGCGAGCTACCATGCCGCGCCCGTGGAGCAGGTGGTGCAAGACTTGCAGCAACGCACGGGCTACGACTTCGTTTACCAGAAGCAGGTGCTCAGCGGCTTGCCCGACGTGACGTGCCAGTGCTCCGACCTCTCGCTTGGCGCGCTGCTCGACTGCGTGCTGCGCGACCATTGCGGCCTTGTCTATGAGATAAGCGGCAAGACCATCGTGCTGAAGCGTGTGGGCGGCACACACCGCGCCACGCAGCAACACAAGTTGGCGGTCAGCGGCACCGTGACCGACGCCAATGGCGAGCCCTTGCAATGGGCCACGGTCAAGATCAAGGGCACCGGCACCGGGGCCACGACCGACACCAATGGCCACTTCCAGATTTTCACCGAGAGCCAGAGGCTCACGGTTGAGGTGAGCTACCTTGGCTTCAACAGCGTCATGCGCACGCTCATGGCCGGCCATCCCGCGAAGATCATCCTTCACGCCGACGACAAGTCGCTCGATGAAGTGGTCGTCACTGGCTATCAGGTGCTCAACAAGCGGTCGCTGACATCGGCCGTCTCCACGGCTAAGATGAAAGACCTGGAGCGCACCGACATGAGCTCGCTCGACCAGATGCTTGAGGGCAAGATTCCCGACCTGCTGGTCAACAACAACTCATTCGAGGTGGGCGTGGCACCGAAGATCCGCATCCGCGGCACATCCACGCTCATCGGCAACCGTGAGCCCCTGTGGGTGGTCGACGGCATAGTGGTGCAAGACCCCGTGGAGATCTCGCCCGAGGAGCTCAACGACCCCGACTACGTGAACCGCATAGGCAACGCCATTGCTGGCATCAACCCGCAAGACATAGAGCGCATCGACGTGCTGAAAGACGCCGCGGCCACGGCCATCTATGGCACCAAGGCCGCAAACGGCGTGATAGTGGTGACGACAAAAAGAGGATATGAAGGCAAGCCCGTGGTGAGCTACAACTTCTCCATGAACTACAAGGTGCGGCCACGCTACACCGACCGCTCCGTGGACGTGATGAACTCGAAGGAGAGGGTGCAGTTCTCGCGCGAGCTGGTGCAAGACCACTACCAGTTCCCATACCTCATGACAACGGTGGGCTATGAGAAGAACGTGCAAGACCTGAACAACGGCGCCATCACCTTCGACGAGTTCCAGCAGCGCGTGGCCGCCGACGAGACGCGCAACACCGACTGGTTCAAGCTGCTCTGCCACGACGCGCTCAGCACCCAGCACACGGCCAGCGTGAGCGGAGGCTCAAGCAAGTCGCGCTACTACGCCTCGATGGGCTACGACAACGAAGAGGACGTGATAAAGGCCAACGCCAACGAGCGATACACGTGGTCGCTCAACCTCGACAACACGTTCTCACGACTGCTAACGGCATCGTTAACCTTCAATGGCTACCACCAGCGACGCAGCTACTACCAAGACGAGATAGCACCGCTCAACTACGCCTACACCACCACGCGCACACTGCCCGTATACCAGGACAACGGCGAGTATTACTACTACAAGCGCAAGCAGAGCGACGGCAGCCTGTACAACTACAACATACTCAACGAGCTGGCCAACAGCTACAACCACCAGAAGGTCAACTCCATGACCTTCACCACCAACCTCCGCTTCACCTTCACCGACTGGCTGACGGCCAACGCCATACTCTCGGTGACAAACTCCAACACCGACCTTGAGAATTGGTGGGGCGAACGCACGTGGCACATAGCCACGCTCCGCGGCTCGGAATATGGCGCCACCATCGACTATCCATCGTCGTCGACCTGTCCGGTGGGCGGCGAACTGAACCGCACCTCCGTGACCAACCGCAGCTACACGGCGCGCTTCCAGGTGGACGCCAACAAGTTCTTTGGCGAAGACGACCAGCACAACATCTACGCCACGTTTGGCGTGGAGGCTAACAGCTCCAAGTATCGCAGCTATGCCAGCACCCAGCGCGGCTATTTCCGCGACCGCGGCGAGACCTTCGTGAGCGACATCGACCCCACCATATACACTTCCTATGCCTCTTGGGCCATGGGCAACGTGCCCACGATAGTGGACGACCTGAGCAACACGCTCTCAACCTATCTCTCCGTGACCTATGCCTACAAGCAGCTCTGGCGAGTGAACCTTAACGGGCGCGTGGATGGCAGCAACAAGTTTGGAGACCGCTCCAACGACCGCTTTCTGCCCATCTGGTCGGTGTCGGGCAGCTACGACGTGGGCCACTGGATCAATGCCAAGTGGGTAGACTACCTCACGGCCAAGGCAAGCTATGGCTTCCAAGGCAACATGCTCGACACCGAAAGCCCGGTGATGACCATACGCAAGGGAACGCTCAACTCATACTACAATGAGAACCTGTCGTCAATCAACTCTCACCCCAACCCCGACTTGAAATGGGAGAAGACAAACTCCATGAACCTCGGCCTCGACATGAGCTTCTTCGACCACAGGCTGGAGATGGAGCTGAGCGCGTTCTACAAGAAGACCACCGACGCCTTCATGAACAAGCGCGTGAGCACCGTCAACGGCGTGAGAAGCTATGTCATCAACGGAGGCGACGTGACCAACAAGGGCTACAGCTTCGACATCACCGCCACGCCGCTGCGCACGCGCGACTTCCGCTGGAGCGTGAGCACCTCGTTCTCGAAGATCGTGAACTCGCTCGACTCACGCCCCGCGGCGCAGACCTATGAGCTTTCCGACTTCCTCAACGGCACGGCCCTCGTGAAGGGACAGGCGGTCAACACGTTCTACAGCTACCGCTTCCTCGGCCTGAGCCCCGTGGACGGCGGACCGCTCATCGACGACTATTACAACAACCAGGAGGCCCTGCGCGGACTGAGCAAGTATGACACCTACACCACCGTGCTCTCAGCCTCGGGCAAGCGAGAGGCCGACATCCAGGGAAGCCTAACAAACACGTTCCGCTATCGCCAATGGCACGCCTCGGTGGTGCTGGGCTACAGCCTCGGCGCCAAGACACGACTCTTCGCCATGTATGGATCAAAGGCCACAGGCGGCTATGGTTCGAGCATCTATTCGGAGAAGAACTACAGCCGCGACTACATGAACCGCTGGCGCAAGCCGGGCGACGAGAAGACCACGAACCTGCCGTCCATCATCAGCGCGAGCTCGTCGGCCTACTACAAATACAGCAACGTGTGGACGGAAATGAGCGATGCCTCGGAGGTGAACACCATAGGCACAAACTACTGGGAGATGTACGACTATTCCGACATACGCGTGGTGAGCGCCGACTACCTGAAGCTCCAGAGCCTGTCGCTGACATACGAGTTGCCCGCCAACGTCCTCGACAGGATAGGGTTGCAACGCCTGGCTCTCACGCTCTCCGCCTACAACCTGTTCACCATCTGCGACCCGGCCCTGAAAGGCCAGACACCCACACAGGGCGGATTTTCAACCATCCAGCTATCCGACAGGCCGAGCTTCTCTTTCGGCCTGAACGTACAATTCTAAATAACCATAGCAAAGTCATGATGAATGTCATAAAACATATAAATAGCTTTTTTGTCGCCGCGCTCCTGCTCACGGCAAGCTCCTGCTCTTCCGACTTCCTGAAGGAGTATTCGCAGGACTTGAGCCGCGTGAAGACGGCCACCGACCTCAACGAGCTGCTCATGGGCGACTGCACCATGCCGCTGGGCGAGGCGAAGTTGCAAAACTCCTACTATACCATAGACAACCCAAACTACGCCGTGCTCCACTTCATGGGCGACGAGTTGCAGGAAAATATATCCACCAGTGGCAAGCCCGACATACTGAGCCAGGCCGACGCTTATTTCCCTTTCTTCTGTTGGCAGCGCGACGCGTGGATCGACTTCAAGGGCAAGGGCACGCTGGTGTCGAGTGAGGCCAACTATTGGAACCTGGCCTATGAGAAGATAGGCAACTGCAACATGGTGATCGATGCGGAGAAGAGCGTGACGTGCGACAACGACGACGACCGCGCGCTGTTGCGCCACGTGCTGGGCGAGACCCACTACCTGCGCGCTACATATTATTTCACGCTCGTGAACCTCTACGGCAAGCCCTACGCACCGTCCACGGCGGCCAGCACGCCAGGAGTGCCAATCAAGACATCGGCCAACGTGGAGGACAAGGAATACACGAGGGCAAGCGTGGCGGAGGTGTATGGCCAGATACTCGCCGACCTCGACGAGGCGGAGAACGACCTGAAAGACGTGACTGCACCGGCAAGCGTTTACCATGTGGGCATAGAGGCGGTGTATGTGTTCCGAAGCCGCGTGGAGATGTTCATGCAAAACTGGCAGAAAGCGGCCGACTACGCCAAGTTGGCCCTGGATCAGGACAGCTACCTGCAGAACCTCGTGGGCTGGACATCGGGCTATCCCATCAGTTCCGACAACAAGGAGGTGGTCTACTCAAACGGTGCGTCGTGCTTCGGCAACATAGTGTTCCCTTACCCAGAGAGGAAAAACAGTTATGGCAACGTGTACAGTCCGGCCTTTGAGGTGAGCGACCATCTCGTGTCGCTGTTCGCCAAGGACGATGGTCGCCGCACGGCCTATATCACCGACCAAGACGACGTGAACAACCACCTATGGTCGTATCACAAGATAAACAACAGCACGAAGCATTTCAATGTCTACAACACCGCCAGCGACGTGTTCTGCATACGCACGGCGGAGGCTTACCTCAATCTCGCCGAGGCCTGCGCCCAGTTGGGGCAGGATGGCGAGGCGTGCCAGTGGCTCTCAAAGTTGCGCAAGGCGCGTGTGGCCTCCAATGCCACGGTGAGCTTGAGCGGCGAGGCCCTGGTGAGGTTCATTCGCGAGGAGCGCGAGCGCGAGCTTTGCTTCGAGGGTCACAGGTGGTTCGACCTGCGCCGCTACATGGTGGACGCGAAGTATCCGCAGACCACGACCATAGTTCACACCATGAGCGCCTACCACATCGTGGACTATGAGGACGTGAGGCAGTATACCAACTATTACCGCCTTGAGCCCAACGACGAGGCATACACGCTCAACATACCGAAAGACGTGCGCGACTTCCAGCCTTCCATCGGCAGCAACGCAAGGCCAGACCGCAAGTATTTCAAGCAGGAGATGGCCTCGGAGGAAAGTGGCGACGACGATATGTGATGGCAAGCTATGAAAGAATAACCAAGAATATGAGAATAATGTCAAAAAGAATATATAAATATGTTTTCATGGCGGCCATGGGCTTGCTGAGCCTCGCGGCTTGTGGCGGAGAAGACGACCTCACGCCGAGCAACGCCGACATCAACGGTTTCGAGCCGGCGGCTGGCGACAATAGCGCAACGGCGCAGCTGCGCAACGCTTTTCACAAGGAGACGGGAGCCTACCTGCTCTTCAACGACACGCTCAACTCGACCGACACGAAGGGCAATCCGGAACTTTTCGACGCGCCATACGCCATGATTGGCTCTGGCAGCTACAGCCACGACTATAAGTACAGCTACATAACCGACGGGGCCGAACAGAAGAAGTTTGCCGACGCTGTGCGCACCTACCTCATGGACAAGCTTGGCAAGGCAAGGCCCTTCTCCTTCCTGCTCGTCAACGACATCAGTTATGTCAACAGCTATGGCAGCACCAAGCACGTGAACTATCTTCTTGCCACGCGCGGCTATGTCATAAGTTGCGACAACGGTGCCATGTTTGACGACGCGGAGGGGTTCTTCTCCGCCATGATAGCCAGCATCATCATCGACAAGTTTGGTCGCCAGGCAAGCTCCGTCACCGACAAGTTTTATGAATACGGCAAGACGTTGTATGGCGAATATCTCTCCGAGCACGACATCGATGCCACGATAGAAAACGTGGAGTGGCAGTATGGGTTCATGGAGAAGTTCGAGGACATCTGGGGCGGCGACGACTATTATTTCCCTTACGAGAAGCGCGACCTGCAGGATTGGGTCAATGCCGTGCTCACCATGACGCGCGACGAGTTTGTGGAGAAATACGGCAGCGCGCAAGTCATGGTCAACAAGTATGACACCATGAGGAGCATAATAGTGCAGATGGGATTCAACATATAAAATGATAGATAATAAAAACGACATGGATAAGATAAAGACAATATTGCGCGTGGCTTTCGCGCTCTCGTTCGCCTTGGTCGTGTCGTCGTGTGGCGACGACGACAACAATCCCGTGGTGACGCCGACAGGCACAGGCACTTTTGAAGACACCGACGGCACCGTTTACCATTGGGTGCGCATTGGCTCGCTCGACTGGATGGTGGAAAACTATCGTGGCGGTGAGGCGTGGTACAGCCAAAGCTACGTGGCCAATGGCTTCGAAGACTATTTCGACGTGGACGATGAGGCTGAGGAAGACGCGCTGATAGCCAAGCAAGGCAACTATCTCACATGGCAGCAGGCCAAGGACTGCGCCCCCGAGGGCTGGCGCCTGCCCACCGACGACGACTTCAAGAACCTTGAGACTGCTCTTGGCATGAAGGCGGGAGACGCCGACAAGGAAGGCTGGCGCAAGGGTGCCGGCTCCTTGATGATGCAGCAGGGCGAGGGCACACAGCTTGCCTTCCTCCTGACAGGCGAGCTTGGCAGCTACTCCACGGCTTACCCCGACAAGTATCACGTGGGCGACTATGGCTGTTATTGGACGGCCACGCAAGACACCACCAAGAGCAACGAGTGCGCCTTCATACGCGTGGTCGTGGCCGGAGGCGACATGGTGCAGCGTGTGGCGTGCCCGACAGACCTCAGGTGGATGAGCGTGAAATATGTGCGCGACGACAAGTGACGGCTTGGCGGATGGAAAACAAACAAAGACGTAATGATATTTATGATGATGAAATCACTAAGGTGGGCAATGTCGCCGTTGCTGCTGGCATTGCCGCTTTCCATGATGGCGCAGCGGCACACGCTGTCGGCCAAGGTCACTGGACTTGGCAAAAACGTGACGGCGTATCTTCTTGACGTTGACAATCCTCAAAAGACCGAGCCGCTGGACAGCGCGAAGGTTGGCTCCGACGGCGCGTTCTCGCTTGCGGTCAACCTGTCGCGACCACGAATGTGCAAATTGTCTTTCTGGCTTAGCGACAAGACCAGCGGCAAGAGGCGCAACCTGGCAACGATGAGGTTGCTGCTTGACGGCGGCGCGGACGTGACGCTCAGTGGCGACACAGCCCAGCTCTATGGCGACGACCGCCTCGTGGCGATGAGGATTGTTGGTGGCGGCGAGACACTTAATGGGTGGCTCGACTACAATCAATATATAAGCAAGCAGCAAAAGACTTCTGACGCGGCCTCTTACGCCGAGGCCACAGCCTATTTCGAGCACAATGGCGACATGAGCGAGTGTGCTGACCTTGTCGTGGCCAAGGAGCGCGAGGCCGCGCGCCTCGATTCCATGAGGACGGTCTGGATGGAGAGTCATTCTGCGACTGCCGCCGCGGCATACTTGCTGGCGGCGAGATACTACAAGTCGTTTACCTATTCAAGGGCCGACATGGAAAAATGGATTGGCGAGGTGACGGCCGGCAACGCCTACACTGCGCGCGTGGGCTTCCTCAATCGCAACCGCGACATCGTGTTGAGCCGCGCGCTCGGCATTCCTTTCCCCGACTTCATGGCCACGACAAAAGAGAGAAAAGTGGTGAACTTCTCGTCGATGGTCGGCAAGGGCAAGTACACGCTCATCGACTTCTGGGCCTCATGGTGTGGCCCATGCCGCGCGGCGATACCCAAGGTGAGAAAAATGTTGGAAGCCCACAAAGCCGACCTCAACGTGGTCAGCGTGTCGGTGGACCAACGCGAGGCCGACTGGCGCAAGGCTGAGGCCAGTGAGGCCATGCCGTGGCCGCAGCTGTGGCTCAACAAGGCGCAACTGGAGAAGGCGGCCACGGCCTATGACATAACATCCATTCCGCGACTCGTGCTCATCGGTCCCGACGACAAGGTGCAAACCGTGTCGTTTGACCCGCGCAAGATAGAAAAGGCGTTGGTGGGCTCTTCTTTCACCATTCGTTCAGCCATACCTGGTATGACCGATGGCGCGGAGGTGAGGCTTGTGAATGTTGACAACCATGAAAAGGTGGCTACGGCTAAAGTGAGGAATGGCCAGTTCACGCTCACGGGCAAGATGGTCGCGCCCACGCTGTGCGCCTTGGAGATAGACAACAGGCTTAAGCCGCTGCCGCAAGACGAGTTCATGCAGGAGCGCGTGGTGAAGCTCTATCTCGACAACGATGACTACACAGTCTCGTCGGCGGCTTACGACAGCATACCGCGCAGCTACGAGATGGGAGGCTCCTCCGTGCTGGGGGAGTGTCGATATACGGTAAAGGGCGGCAAGGCCCAGAGCCAATACCAGGCGTGGCACGACTGCGTGTGGCCATCGCTGAAAGCGTCGGAGGAGGCGAGTGTCAAGGCTTGGCGTTATCAGTATGGCGGCAAGGAGCATGGCGGCTCTGAGCGCGTGGACAAGGCCATGGCCGAGAGGCTGGAGACGGTTGCCGACTCCTTGAAAGGCGTTTACGCGCGGCAGAGCGACGACTATGCCTGGGCGCATCCCGACGAGCCTTACAGCCTTTACCTGCAAGGCAAGAATCTCGACAAATGTTTCCGTTACACCTCCGCCGAGCTCGACGAGATGGCCGAGCGTTTCAAGGGCAATTGCGACACCGCAGGTTATGAAGTGCTTGCACAAAAGATAGATGAGGCCAAGAAGACCGCCAAGGGCATGGCCTATCCCGACATCACGCTGCGCTCCGTGGAGGGCAAGACCGTGAAGCTGTCGCAGCTGGTGAAGCGTGGCCAATACACCTTGCTCGACTTCTGGGCCTCGTGGTGTGGCCCTTGTCGCGCCTCAATACCAAAGATCAAGAGCCTGCACGCCGCCAACCCTAAGATAAACATCGTGAGCATATCTTGCGACAAGAACCTTGCCGACTGGACGCGTGCCATGAAAGAAGAGAACATGCCTTGGAAGCAAGTGGCCTTGCCGCAGGATAAAGCCATGAACCGCGCCGCGAGCGAGGCCTACAAGGTGAAGTTCATACCTTATCTTGTTGTCATCGATCCCCAAGGCGCGGTCGTAAAGGCGACCAGCGACGCGAGTGAGATAATGGAGATGTTAGGGGAAAACCGCTAAAGGCTAATCAAGTTGAGAAATACCGTTATCACGCCAGTGTTTATCAGGTCCACGAACATGGCGCCGATGATGGGTACAATGAGGAATGGCTTGGTGGAATAATGATACTTGTAGCACACGGCGCTCATGTTGGCCATGGCGTTTGGCGTGGCACCAAGCGAGAAACCGCAGATGCCAGCCACGAGCACGGCGGCGTCGTAGTCGTGGCCGAGCATGCGAAACGCCACGAAATAGGTGAGAAGGATGATCATCGCCACCTGTGCCACGAGGATGGTGATGAGCGGCAGGGCGAGGCTCTCCAGTTCCCAGAGCTTCAGCGAGATCATCGCCATGCCGAGAAACAAGGACAGGCAGATGTTGCCCGTGCTCACTATCTTCTCCATGGGCAGCTTGTGGCTGTAAGGCGTCAGTTCCATGATGTTACGCGTGATGGCCGCCATGACCAGCGCGCCGAAATATGTCGGGAAAGTTATTCCCGTGCTCTGGAGCAGCTTGCTCGCCACGGTGCCCAAGGCCATGACTATGAGCAGGGCGTATGTGGCCGTGGCATACTGGTGAAACTCGTGCTCGTCGTCGCTCAGGTGCTTGGCGTGGCCTTGCGGCAGCGACTCGTCGCTCTCGAAGCCGGCGAGGGCAGGGTCTACCTCGTAGTCCTTGGGCTCAAGTTGTTCAGACGTGAGATGCCTCTGTATGAGCCTCTCCGCCACCGGGCCTCCAATCACCGAGCCGGCAATCAGTCCGAACGTGGCAGCGGCCATGGCCACCGTGCCCGCCCCTTTGAGCCCCATGCCCTCAAGCACCGA
>DJQL01000101.1:0-3226 GCA_002437565.1 Prevotella sp. UBA6387 | reverse complement strand
GGGCATCAGGTTTTGCAGCGAGATGATGAGCACAAGCAGCGCGAGCATCACCACGAGCGTCTTGCCCCCCTGCCGGAGCGTGCGGAAATTGGACTGGAACCCCACGCTCGTGAAGAACGCGAGCATGAAGACATCCTTGAGCGTGCCGTCGAAAGATATCTCAACGGCGCAAAAGGTGTATATGGCGAGCGTGATGAGCGAGAACACGATGCCGCCCGACACGGGCGATGGTATGCAAAACTTCTTCAGCCATGGTGTCTTGCGTGTCAGCGTCATTCCGAAGACAAGCGCCAGCGCGCCTATCCCGGCGGTCTGGAGCATGTCGAGCGTGATGGTTTCTTTCATTGTTACCCCTTGTGTTTTTCTATTGCCTTGTCTCTGTTACCTGTTGTTTATATCCCCATTGTTATCCTTTATGGGAGAATATGATAACCATGCAAAGATACAAAAATATTTTGCCCGTGCCCTCTCTCCGCTTGCTTTTTGTTGTCTTGGTTGACAAATTTCCCCAATTTTGCATAAAGATTCCAAAAACACACGCAAATCATTTGGCGACAGTGGGGTGGGGGCGTTACCTTTGCTAAATGACATTGGTAATCATCATTCTTCTATCCACTATAGTATTGTTTGTCGTGGGCAAGCCCCGTGCCGACATCGTGGCCCTTTGCGCCCTCACCGCCTTGCTCCTCACAGGCGTGCTCACACCGGCAGAGGCGTTGTCTGGTTTCTCAAATCCCGTGCTCATCATGATGGTGGGCCTCTTTGTCGTGGGCGGCGCCATCGTCCAGACTGGTCTGGCTAAGGCTGTGGGCGGTCGCATCCTCGCCTTGGCCAAGGGCAACGACCGCTTGCTTTTCCTCCTGATAATGATTGTCACCGCCGTCATCGGGGCTTTCGTCAGCAACACGGGCACCGTCGCCCTCATGATGCCCATCGTGGTCTCCATGGCTTCGTCGGGTGGCAAGAACGCCTCGCGCTTGCTCATGCCCTTGGCTTTCGCCAGCAGCCTTGGCGGGATGCTCACGCTCATCGGCACGCCTCCCAACCTCGTCATCGACGAGACCCTTCGTGCCAATGGCTACGACGGCCTGTCGTTTTTCTCCTTCCTCCCCATTGGCATCATATGCCTCTTGGTAGGCATCGCCGTGATGATGCCGCTCAGCAATCGCTTCCTCAACAAGCAAGCAAAAAACGGTGGGCGCAAACGAGGCAAGACGCTCACGGAACTTGTCAACGAGTACAGGATAAAGGGCGACGTGCGCGCCTATCGAGTCGACGCGCGCAGCGCTATCGTGGGCAGCACGGTGGCGCGGCTTGACCTCAGGGCGCGCTTCGGAGTGACGATATTCGAGATTCGCCACGAGGCGTCGCGGCATCGTGGCATAGTGCGCAACGTGAGTCAGCGATTGCCCTTGCCCGACACCGTGATACGGCACGGCGACGTGATTTACCTGCAAGGCAACGAGCCCGACGTGGAGCGTTTCGCCATGGAGGCCAAACTGAAAAAGGTGAAGAGCCCGTCTTTCAACTTCTACGACATTGGCATTGCCGAGATAGTGGTCATGCCGGAGTCGCGACTGGTGGGCAGTTTGCTGCGCGATTCCAATTTCCGCGAGAATTATAGCATCAACGTGCTTGGCATCAAGCGCCGTGGCGAATACATCACCAAGGACCTCCCGTCGGCAAAGCTGCGCGCCGGTGACACCCTTCTCATACAAGGCTTGTGGGACAACATCATGCGCCTCGACCGCGCCGATGTCGACTGGCTCCTTCTTGGCCGTCCAAAGGAGATGGCGGAGAAGGTCACGCTCAACTACAAGGCGCCTCTGGCGGGCATCATCATGCTTGCCATGGTGTTGGTCATGGCTCTCGACATCATCCCCGTGGCTCCCGTCACGGCGGTCATAGCGGCGGGTCTGCTGATGGTCGTTACGGGCTGCTTCCGCTCTGTCGACGCCGCCTACAAGACCATCAACTGGGAGAGTGTGGTGCTCATCGCCGCCATGATGCCCATGGCCACCGCCTTGGAGAAAACGGGCGTTTCGGCGGCTGTGAGCCACGGTCTCGTCTCCTCGCTCGGCCATGTCGGACCCATGGCGTTGCTTTGCGGCTTGTATTTCACCACGTCGCTCCTCACCATGTTCATCAGCAACACTGCCACGGCGGTGCTCATGGCACCCATAGCCATGTCGGCCTCGCTGGAGCTTGGCGTCAGTCCGCTGCCCATGCTCTTCGCAGTCACCCTTGGCGCGAGCATGTGTTTCGCCTCGCCTTTCTCCACGCCGCCCAATGCCCTCGTGATGCATGCCGGAGGCTATACCTTCGCCGACTACATCAGGGTGGGCTTGCCCTTGCAGGTGATCTTGGGCATCGTCATGACCATCGTCTTGCCGCTGCTCTTCCCGTTCTGAATGTCTTTACGTATGCTTTATCTATCCAATTATGCTATTTTCAGAAATCGCCATTGGCTATGTCAGAGAACTTTTTTGCAAATCATCCAAAAATTGACTTATTTTTATAACGTCAACCTTGGGAAAAGTTATATCCTTCAATATGTCAAAATGATGATCATTAGTTACAATGTATTTCGCATTCGACACAATGGCACAATCCACAAATTTGTTGTCATCTTCATCGGTAGATATTAGGTGAAAGGCAAAAGATGGTGATTTCATTATGACATTCTTTCTGTTGATAATGGTCGAAATGACGAATTCAGCAAGAAGCGGTGAGATATTGCGTGAGATAACTTCGGAATATTCTTCAATTATTTCATTGGTTATGCACATGACATATTTGCCATCAAGAAAATCTTGCCAAACTTGATAGTATTTATTACGTGCTGATATTGCCATAATGAGGCAATTAGTGTCGAGAACGACCCTCATGGCTTATTTGCGATATGGTGTGCGTTCGTGCAATGTGGCAAAGGAGTCAACTTTGTCTTGTGTCATTTCGCCGTTTTCCCACATGCGGTCCATCTCTTCTTTAACTTTTTTTGCGAAGAAATCGGAAATGGCCTGCTTCAAATCAGCCAAAGCCTCTGGGGTCTTCACCCATTGCATCATGTTGATTAAATCAACCTGTGCATCATTAAAAACCGTTGCTGCCATATATATCGTATTTTTAGTTCACTTTCGTGCTACAAAGTTAGTCTTTTTTCGTGTATGACAGATTGTTTTGTATATTTTTATATTGTCTTTCTCTTGTAATTCAAAACTTTTCT
>DJQL01000082.1:2460-8598 GCA_002437565.1 Prevotella sp. UBA6387 | reverse complement strand
ATTCAAGTTCAAGTATTTTCTCATCCGCCCCGAGTATTTTCTCCTCATATTGCTTGAGTTCGGGCGTGATGTACCTCTCGGCTTGCGCCAAGGTCTGCTTCCTTATCCAGTCTGCCGGCACGCGGTCCTTGAACGTGTTGCGCACCTCAAGGTAGTAGCCGAACACGTTGTTGTATCCCACCTTCAGCGATGATATTCCCGTGGCCTCCGCCTCGCGTTGTTGTATCTCAAGTAGATAGTCTTTGCCCCCTCGCGATATGCGCCTGAGCTCGTCGAGCTGCTGGCTGTATCCCTCGGCTATCACGTCGCCTTTCGACACCACCTGTGGCGGGTCGGGCTGTATTTCTTTTTCTATCCTGTCGCGCAGGCTCTCGCAGAGGTTCATCTGCTCGCCAAGACGTTTCAGGCTGTCGTTGTTGGCATACAGGCAAGCCGACTTTATTGGTTGTGTGGCCTGCAATGCCGTCTTCAGCTGCACCACCTCGCGTGGCGTCACCCTGCCCACGGCGACCTTTGATATGATGCGCTCCAAGTCGCCTACACGGTGCAATTGCTCATCCATTATCTGCCTGAAGTTTGGCGCCTTGAAGAAATATTCCACCACGTTGAGGCGGTCGTTGATATGCCTCACGTCTTTCAGGGGGAACACGACCCACCTGCGGAGCATTCTCCCGCCCATGGGGGTGATGGTCCGGTCTATGACGTTGAGCAGCGACTTGCCGTCTTCCTGCATCGGTTGCAGGAGCTCCAGCGAGCGAATGGTGAACTTGTCCAACCGCACGTATTTGTCTTCCTCGATGCGCTTAAGCGCAGTGATATGGTTTATGTTGGTGTGCTGCGTGAGCTCCAGGTATTGCATTATGGCTCCCGACGCCACGATGCCGTCCTTGAGGTGTTCCACGCCGAAGCCCTTGAGCGATTTCGTGCCGAAGTGTTTCAAGAGCTTCTGCCTCGCGTTCTGCTCGGTGAACACCCAGTCGTCGAGTTCGAATATTGTCAGCTTGTTGCCGAAATACTTTTCGAAGTCGTTGCGGCGCGTCTTGTCGTAGAGCACTTCCTTTGGCGAGAAGTTGCCAATGAGTTTCTCCACGTAGTCGTAAGTGCCCTGTCCGGTGAGAAACTCTCCGGTGGATATGTCGAGGAAGCTTATGCCGCACGATGCCTTGCCAAAATGCACCGCCGCGAGGAAGTTGTTTTCCTTGTAGTTGAGCACGTTGTCGCTCATTGCCACGCCTGGTGTCACGAGTTCCGTTATGCCGCGCTTTACCATCTTGTCCATCTCCGAGAGCCCCTTCTTGCCCTTTATCATGGCGCGTTTCTTCTTTGGGTCTTCCAGCTGGTCGCATATCGCCACTCGCTTTCCTGCCCTGATGAGTTTCGGCAGGTAGGTGTCGAGCGCGTGGTGTGGGAAGCCCGCCATCTCCGCCCCGGCCGACGCGCCGTTGTTGCGCTTGGTGAGTGTCAGGCCAAGGATTTTCGACGCTTCCACCGCGTCCTCGCAGTAGGTCTCGTAGAAGTCGCCACAGCGGAAAAGCAACAACGCTTCAGGGTGCTTCGATTTCATGGAGAAAAACTGGCGCATCATCGGGGTGAGGGAGTTATCTGAACTTTTCATGTCTTTTCTTGATCAGCAATTAGTCTGCTTTCTTGTTTGTCTTCCTGGTTATTCATGATAGGCTTCGAGCCTACCTCTTGCCCAGTCCGGCCAGCAATGCCTGTGCCAGTGGGTTGTCGGCGAACTCGTCTTCTTTCTTCTCTTCCGCGCTGTCGTCGCTGAAGTCGAGTCGTCGTGGGTCTCGTGGCACTATGCGGTAGCACGAGCGTCCGTGGATGCGGCTGCGCGTGAATCCCGCGTCTTGCAAGGCGAATCCCACGTCCTGGTTAACGTGTTCGCCTGGTGTCCAATATGGGTATTCCTGCATCAGCCGGTCTATTATCGTGTCTATGTATACGGCTTTCGCCTTCTGCCCCTTTGGAGGGTTGGCGTATATCTGTCGCACCATTTTCACGAGGTTGTCGGCCTCCTCGAATGGCGAGTTTTGCCCAGCCATGCGCTCGCGCTCGTCGTCGCTGAGCAGGTAGTCGGTTCCGCTCTCCAGTTCTTCCTTGAGCTGCGCGTAAATTTGCTCGTATGGCATGGGCGTGAGGTCTATCTTTCGCCCGGCCTCTATGCAGAAAAGGTGCGCGGCGCCTGCGGCGTCGGTCATGGGGTGGAGGTTTCCTGTGGTGGCTATGAATCCGGCGTAGTTGCGGCGCGTCTCCTCCGTGGTGCCGTATGGACGGTGAAACACCGGCGTGGAGCGCGAGAAGAGATAGCGCACCAATGGCTCTTGCAGTGGGCTCTCCTGGTAAAATTCATCTATGTTGACAAGCAGGTTGGTGGTCAGGAGCTCGTAGACCTCTGCTGAGGTGCTGAGCTTTATCTTGTCGGTATAATAAAGCCGGAGCTCTGGTGGCAGGAGCTGGTAGCAGAATGACGTCTTGCCGTAGCCCCATTGTCCCACTATCACTGGCACGATAACATCCCTGTGTGGTACCTCCATGTCCATCCACCGCGCCACGGTCTGCAGCATCCATTTGTGGAAACGCTCGGCCCAGTCGGGGTTCGACGTTATGACACGTTGTGATAGCTCAAGCACGTGGTCCTCGCCGTCCCATTCTGGCAGCTCGTCCAGCCATTGCCTTGCCGGGTTCCACTGTTCCACGAGCGTGGAGCGCGCAAAGCGGTCGAGAACCTCCTCCGTCAGGCTCACGCCGTCGCGCATGGCGTTCAGCATTATGGTGTTGCGTCCCTCTTTGGATAGCTTGTGCCATCCGTCGGTGTCGGCGTAAAGCAGTTCGCCTGTCAACACGTTGCGGCGCAGCTTGTGCGAGCTCTCCAGATATGTTATGGCATCCGTCATCTTGTTTTGTTCTCTTCTCATTTTTATAGTGCAAAGATAAAAAGAAAAAACGACACAAGGGCAACCGGCAGCGCACAACAAGAAAGCCGCAAGCGGAAATTTCCACTTGCGGCTTTCTTATATTATGATTTCTATGCTAACTCAAATTCGTTTTCCTCCTTTTCTTCTCTCAGTCTTAAGCTCTTGCGCTCTTGTCCGTGTGAACTCCAACGAAAGCGATAAGACCGAACATCAATGCTACTGTTGCGATAAAAGTACTAATTGTCATTTTTGTTACCCTTTCCTTAATTTATTATTTGTTATCCTGTAATTGCACTGCAAAGGTAATGCCTTTATGGGTTAGCGCAAAACTTGTCATCGAAAAAGTGCCTCGACTTGGCCTTTTCTTGACGGCTGTCAATTGGCTTGACGATGGTCAATTCTTGTCAGTGTGGCATTGTGACAGCATGGCATGACACACAAAAACCACGTGTTTGCCGCCGCCCATGGTAGTGGCGAAAACATAGGTGCCGCCCCCGTCTTTCAGCCGCAGCCGCTTGCGCAGCGCTTCGGCTGACATGGGGAAGTTGCGCGCCGACACGTTGGCTTGCACGATGCCATCCAGTGCCTTTCGCAGCTCTTTCTTGTTCATGGTCGTCGCGCGGTCTATCCTGAATCGCCTGCCAGGAAAGTCGGGAACGTCGTGCTCCTTTATATAGAGATGTGAGTCGTGGCCGAGCATGTCGATGCCGTATTCGTGCGACAGCTCGCCAAACACTCCGGCTTTCATTATCGACGCGTTGGGCACGAGTAGCCACTTGCCCTTGGCGTCTTCGGTGTCGCCTTGCCAAATGGTGGGCTTGGCATCGGTCGCTCTCGTCTGGAACCGCTGGCCATCGTTTGAGCAGACTATCCTTGTAGGCAGTTTCTTGCCATGTGCCAGGCTCATAAGCATCAGCAGCTCCTTGCACTCGTTTCTCGTGGAGACAATGTGGACCTCATGGTTCACGTCGCCTATGCTTGCCGGCAGACTATGGCGGAGCTGGCTCAGTGCCATGTGCCAATCGAGCATGGGCGAGAACTTTATCATCACCACGTCGGCACGGCTGAGCAGCGTGTCGCGCATGCCGAGGATGTCGGGACTGCAATCCTCTATGCGGACCACTTTCTTGCCGTTTCCATCCCTTCGTGCCGGGTCAAGGTAGACCACGGTCAATGGCCTTTCCGCCGTCTTCGGGGGAAGCGAGGTGAGAAACTCCATGGCGTCGGCGCAAACCGCCGTGACGTTGCTTAGCCCGAGAATCTCGAAATTGTGGCGCGCCACTTCCGCGAGTTCCGCGTTACGCTCCACGTAAATGGCCTTGGCAAACGACCGTGACATCATGGAGAAGTCTACGCCGAAACCTCCGGTCAGGTCTATGAGCGTGGCCTTGGACAGGTCTATGAGCGTGGCCAAGCACTCGCTTTTGTATCTTGCCGTGGCCTCGCTTGAGCATTGCTCCATGTTTAGGTGTGGCGGATACACTATGCCGTTTGTCGCCGCCCACGAAGGCAGTTTCCGCCTTGCCGTCTGCCAACCCTGGATTTGGTTGAGGGCAAACGTGAGGTCAACCCTGCCGTTGGCATCGCCCTTCAAGGCGAGTGCCCTCACGTCGTCGAGACGGTGCAGGCGTATGAAATCGGCGGTTTCATCGGATATTGTCATCGTAGTCTATCGTCATCTATATATGAGTGTGGTCATCTTGCTTGGCTCGAAGATGTCGCGTGCCACGCGCAGTATGTCATCGGCAGTCACGGCTTCAATCTCCGCGCACGTCTTCTCCACGTCGCGCGCCTTGTCGTGGAAGAGATACACGCTGCCGAGGTCGAGCGCGAAGTTCTCACGGTTGTCGCAGTCAATCGTAAGCTGCCCCCTAAGTTGTTTTTTGGCGGCGTTGAGCCGTCGCTCTGATATGGGCTCTTCCATGAACTTGTCGAGCTCGCGCCTCACGAGGCGAAGACAGCGTTTCACGTCGTCCTTGTCGCACCCGAGATAGGTGCACCATAGCCCGGTGTCGCCATAGGTGGTCATGGAACTTTCCACTGTGTAGACGAGTCCATGGCGCTCGCGCAGCACAACGTTGAGCCTTGAGTTCATGCCCCTGCCACCAATGATGTTGTTGAGCAGGTAAAGGGCCATGCGGTCGCGCAGCCGCTCATCGTGGCCACTGTATGATGGGCTGCCAAGCATCACGTGGGCTTGGTGCGTGCCCTTTTCGCGCGTGATGTCGCCATGGGCGGGGAAAGTCAATGCCGATGAAATCGACGTTTTCTGCATCTTCGGCTCAGCGTGGATGTCTGTGCCTATGGGAATGCTTGGCATCTTCTTGCCGCCGTACATGAAGAAGATGGCGTTGTCGGGCGTGTAAAGCCTTTGGGTGAAGCGCAGCGCGTCGTCGGTGGTGAACGAGCGAACCCTCTCCGTCGTGCCGAGTATGTTGTGGCCCAAGGCGTGCCCCTTGAACACTATGTTCTCGAAGTCATCGTAGATGAGGTCGGCAGGAGAGTCGTTGTAGCTCTCAATCTCGTCGCAAATCACCTCCACCTCCTTGTTAATCTCTTTTTGCGGATATGCGGAGTGGAACACAATGTCGGTGAGCAATTCCACGGCGCGCCGCGTGTAGTGTTCCGGCACGGCGGCGTAGAACACCGTGCACTCTTTCGTGGTGTAGGCGTTGAGGCTTCCGCCGACAGCCTCAAGGCAGTTGAGTATGTTCCAGGCGCTCCTGCGCTCAGTGCCCTTGAAGGTCATGTGCTCGCAGAAGTGGGCAAGGCCCTCCTCGTTTTCTTGCTCTTCGCGCGAGCCTGCCGCTATCTGGTAGCCCAGGTAGACCACGGGCGAGTCGGAGGGCATGTGGATGGTGCGCAAGCCACAGGGCATGACCATTGTGGCGCAGTTATCTGTTCTCATGTCTTTCTTTAAACATTGTCTTTTCAAAAGAGCCAGCTTTGTGACGGCAGTCGTAGCCGTCCGGCTAAAGGCAAAGGTAGGCATTTAATTTGACAAAATATTATGCGAGGCGCAGTTTTTCGAGACCGCGATTTCGTGCCCCTCGGCTTTCAAGCGTAAGGCCGACGCGATTCAAGCGTAAAGCCGAGGGGCACGTTTTTCGATGGCGGTATGGCTCGAAAAAAGCGGGAGAATCTTGCGTCGTCTTTAATATTTCCACTAACTTTGCCTTTGGTTTTAACAACGACAATGTTTTAATAAAGGTCA
>DJQL01000082.1:0-2398 GCA_002437565.1 Prevotella sp. UBA6387 | reverse complement strand
TACCCAGGCGGCTCGGCGTTCAACGCCATAGTGTCGTTGGCGAGGGCAGGAGTGCCCACGGCTTTCATAGGCGAGGCGGGTCACGACCGCGTGGGGCAAAACGTCATAAAGTTTTTGAAGGATAATGGCGTCGACGCGTCCAACGTGACGGCGTTCCCTGGGTCAAAGTCGCCAGTGTCGTTGGCGTTTCTCGACGACAACAACGACGCTGAGTACATCTTCTACAAAGACCATCCACACGACCAGCTCGACTTCGTGTATCCCGAAATCCATCCCGATGACATCGTGCTTTTTGGCTCCTTCTTCGCCGTGAACCCGGTGGTGAGGCCGCAAATAGTGGGCTTGCTCGATTATGCTCGCGCCCATGGGGCGATAATCTATTACGACGTGAACTACCGCATGTCGCACAAGGACGACTTGATGAAGATCACGCCCAACTATCTTGAGAACCTTGAGTATGCCGACATCGTGCGTGGCTCTCGCGAGGACTTTGAGGTGCTCTACAAGCTCGATGACCCTGACAAGGTTTACCAAGCCGAGATAAGTTTCTATTGCAAGAAGTTCATCTATACTGCCGGAGCCAACCCCGTGAGGCTTTACGCCGACAACGGCTTGCGCAAGACTTACGAGGTGGCTCCTACGGAGACCGTGAGCACGGTCGGCGCGGGCGACAACTTCAACGCCGGCTTCATCTATGGAATGCTGAAAAACAATATCACGCGCGCCGACATTGAGAATGGGCTTACCGAGCGGCAGTGGGACGATTGCGTGGCCTCCGGTCAGCGTTTCTCAGCCGAGGCCTGCAAGACCATCTTCAACTACATCCCCACCGACTCAACGCTTTGCAAGTAAGACATTATCGATTCATGTAGAAATAGTTCATGTAGGATTTTGCCTACATGAATTATTTTAATGTAAGATTTGTCTATTTGTAAAAATAACACTAACTTTACCAACAGATAACTTAAGTCAAGGAGGATGTATATATGGATAGACAACAAACAATACAGGCAATACATGACTATATGATGGGGCAACCTGTCGTGAAAGCTTGGATTTTCGGGTCTTTTGCTCGTGGTGAGGAAAGGCCGACGAGTGATATTGACATATTGTTTGTGCCCGATTTCAATCATGGCTCTTTCACCTTGCTTACTCATGGTGGTATGTATGAGGACTTGAAACAATTGTTGGGCAGAGATGTCGACCTCGTCGTTGATGGCTCTTTGCGTCCTTATGCTAAGGAAAGCGCAGACCGTGATAAAGTATTGGTCTATGAGAGAGTTAGTTAGGAACAAGGGTAGATTGGAAGACATTGTAGAGTATTCCGCCAATGTCTTGAAAATAATAGATGGCATTGCATTCGAGGAATTCGAGAGCAACATACTCGTTTATTTTTCTACGATGAAAAATATTGAAATCGTAGGAGAAGTAGCATATATGCTTACTAAAGAATTCAAAGCAGAACATACCGAAATTCCTTGGAAACAAGTAGAGGGTATGCGACATGTCCTCGTTCATGGTTATTCGCAAGTATTGCCAAAAATACTGTGGGCTACGGCAAAAGAAAATATACCAGAGATAAAAACACAAGCAGAAAAATACTTGGTAGAGATAGACTGGGACAATTATACTACAAAGAAATAAACGATATGGTAGCAATATTAACGTCTGGTGCAGTAGCATTGTTATCAGCAGGGGCGGGCATAGGGTCCGCCCCTGCCAGTGTATAATGTAGGTCCTTATTTCTTTCCCACGAGATACGCGCTCAGCAACACCAGCACGAGAGCCACGGGGATGTCCCACGTCAGCCGGTCTTGCCCGAGGCAGATGGCGGCTATGGCGGCCACGATGGGTTGAAGGTTGGTGTACACGCTCACCGTGGTGGCCTTGAGGTATCGCGAGGCGAAAGGTATGGCGAAGAAGCCAACCACCGTGGCGAGCACCACGATGTATGCCATCTCAAGCGCTCCGCTCCATTGCCATGCCGGGCTGTAGAGCGTGGAGTGGGTGAGGTCGCTCCACGAGAACGGCAGTATGGCGATGGCCGAGACGAGGAATATCCATTTCATCTGCGTCACGGCGGAGTATCTTGCCGATACCTTGCGCGTGATGATGAGGTATATGGCCCACGTCAGCAGGCTGAGCAGCGCGAAGGCTATGCCCAGCACGTTGTTCTTGCCAGTGCCGCCCTGCCAGTTCATCACGACCATCAGCATGGCCCCAACGATGCCGACGACGATTCCCGCGAACCCTTTCCAGGAGCACCGCTCGCCTATGAGGAGCATGGCGCAGGCCATGGTCATGACGGGTGTCAGCGTGGCTATGAGCGACACGTAGGTCGGCGTGCTGTAGTCTATGGCCCATGCCGTGAAAGTCTGCGACACGAGGAATCCTATCA
>DJQL01000005.1 GCA_002437565.1 Prevotella sp. UBA6387 | reverse complement strand
TGCCAGCAGGCATCCAGTCGTTTAAAGCAATCAGAGAAGAAAGCTATCTCTATGTGGATAAGAGCGACATCATTTGGAACTTAGCGAATCGTGGCAAGAAGTATAATTACTTAAGCCGCCCTCGTCGTTTCGGCAAGTCTATCCTTGTCGATACGCTACAGATGTACCTTGAGGGAAGAAAGGAACTCTTCGAAGGACTGAAAGTCATGCAGTTGGAAAAAGATTGGAAGCAATATCCTGTCATTCGCCTCGACATGAGCCGTGGAGGAGCCAATACCGAGACATTACACTCTTACCTTGACATCCGCTTTGGGGAATACGAAAACAAGTATGGCATTACCCCAAAAGCAACCGCATAGCTTGCAGATCGTTTTGACGCTATCATTACCACAGCATATAACCAAACAGGGGGTGAAGGTCGCCATCCTTATCGACGAATACGACGCTCCACGACATCAGCTATCTGTGTGAAGACAAAAAATCATTAGAATCTTTCAAGTCCGTGTGAAAGGCATGAAAAAAGTCCCACACTGCCAATGGCAGTGTGGGACTATATCTAATTGTTCCGATGAAAATGCCTGCGGACGGCCACAGGGGGCGGCCCCTGCACGCTTCACCGAATACAGAGGTTTAGAGGCTGCGATCCAGACGAGTGTAACCGTAGCGAGCCTCAGAGCCAAGCTCCTCCTCGATGCGGATGAGCTGGTTGTACTTGGCCATGCGGTCTGTGCGGCTCATAGAACCAGTCTTGATCTGGCCGCTGTTTGTAGCCACAGCGATGTCGGAGATAGTGGTGTCCTCTGTCTCGCCTGAACGGTGAGAAGTGACGGTGTTGTAGCCATGACGGTGAGCCATCTCGATAGCCTCGAGAGTCTCAGTCAGAGAACCAATCTGGTTGACCTTGATAAGGATTGCGTTGGCCACGTGCATCTTGATACCCTTCTCCAAGAACTTGGTGTTGGTCACGAAGAGGTCGTCGCCTACGAGCTGAACCTTGTTGCCGATCTTGGCTGTGAGCTTCTGCCAGCCCTCCCAGTCGTTCTCGTCGAGACCGTCCTCGATAGAAGCGATAGGATACTTGTTGCAAAGCTCCTCAAGATATGCGATCTGACCCTCGTCGTCAAGCTCCTTGCCGTTAGGATCCTTAGGCATGCCGTTGTTGAGCTGCTTGTAGTTGTAGTAGTACTTGCCGTCCTTGTTTGTAGCGAACTCAGAAGCGGCGCAGTCCATTGCGATTGTGACGTCCTTGCCCGGCTCGTAGCCAGCGTCCTTCACGGCCTGGCAGATGCTCTCGAGAGCGTCGTCGATGCCGTTGAGCGCGGGAGCGTAACCACCCTCGTCACCTACTGCTGTAGAGAGGCCGCGCTTCTTCAGGAGCTTGCCAAGGGCGTGGAACACCTCAGCGCCGCAGCGGATGGCTTCCTTCTCGCTCTTTGCGGAACGAGGCTGGATCATGAACTCCTGGAATGCGATAGGAGCGGATGAGTGAGCGCCACCGTTGATGATGTTCATCATAGGAACAGGCAATGTATAGCTGTTGCAGCCACCGATGTAGCGGTAGAGAGGCATGTGCAGAGCCTCAGCAGCCGTGTGAGCGGCAGCAAGAGACACGCCCAGGATAGCGTTTGCGCCGAGCTTGCTCTTCGTAGGAGTGCCGTCGATCTCGAGCATCTTGTAGTCGAGGCCGCGCTGGTCGAACACGTCCCAACCCTCAAGGGCAGGAGCGATGACGTCGTTGACGTTGGCAACTGCCTTCAAGACACCCTTGCCACCGAAACGGCTCTTGTCGCCATCACGAAGCTCAAGAGCCTCGTTCTCACCAGTGCTGGCACCAGATGGAACACTTGCGCGGCCCATAACGCCGTTCTCGAGTGTTACCTCAACCTCTACTGTAGGATTGCCACGGGAATCCAGAATCTCACGTGCGTGAATCTTTGAAATCTTCATCGTTTTAATGATTTATATGTATAAAAACTGTTTGTCAGTGCTGAAAAAGCGATTGCTCGCTTACCTACCTGCAAAAGTAATGCCTTTCGGCATAAAGACAAAACAAATGTGACGCTTTGTCAGACAGTTTTTAGTTTTTTTAATGATGCGAGGGACTCTATTGAATGCCAATGCCTCAAGCACCACTTGGCACGACCCTTCTGCCACTTAATTTACCTTGGTAGGTTTCTTCACCAATCGCATATAACCCCATGGCTTCTGGAAGGTCTCAGTGCAATCGGCATCGTTGAACAGGTATTTCCGACTGAATATTGGGGAGTTGTCCTTTTCCCTTCCAGTAATCACCGAAGTGAAGACAATCTTGTCCTCGCTGTTGTCTCCCCAGTGTATCTCCACTTCCTCCGATTTCCAATCATAGTTAGCAAGGAAAGGGCCAACTCTGGCAACTACCTTGTCATCTTTAGTCCCATGTTGCTCTATCATTATCCCATGGAAATCTTCGTAGTAAGCGCGAGTACTTGGTTTAACTTCTTCTTTAGCATCCTCCTCCATCTTGTACACCTTCCCCTGAAACCTTATGTAGGTATTCGCCACGAAGTCGGCATCGTAAGCAGTGCTCTCCTTGTCTATCAAACTCTCGCCAGAGGCATTGGTCACATCGAATTTGAATTCTATGGGACTCAAATCAATTATAAGGTCTTCATCGTCATTACTGCAAGATGCCAAGGCAAAAACAGCCATCACAAAAAACAAGATACGCTTCATGGTTACTTATTTTTAACGGTTAATATTTTTTGATCACTAGTATAGCCGTCTGGTATACCATACTTAAAAGTATAATACCAGCCATCAGAGTTGTCACCCCATCCAAAGTTCATGTGGAAATACTCACCAGCCTCGGAATCTTTCTTCTTTAATCCAGTTGCGTCATAAATCATGAAGCCGTTAGGAGACGTATTGACAATCTTGAACCTTGGATCATTGGGTTTCTTAATGAGTGTGGCAATGACCATGTCCCTAATCCTCTTATACCCATCGCATACCCATGCGTGTCCATCTTCATTGTTCTTTCCTTGAATGTAGACAGGATTCCCCGCCTTTATCTGGCTGCTCAAGTCGTCATTTGTAATATAGTTGTCTATAAGGCTAACTTTGTATCCAAATTTCTCGAACGCTTTTTTTTGCTTTTTTGATATTTGAGCTGGTTTTATCCACTTTAAACTTCGCGTCACAAGCCTTCCAAATGTCATGCATCAAATTGCTTAACGCGGTGTTATAGACTGGTTCTATGGCGATATTGTCCCAATCGTATTTTGAAGGGTATTTGTGATAATAGGCTATCTGCGCAATGGCGATAGGCACGCATCCGGCATGGCCATTAGAAGTTCCTACATTAAAAGGATAATCCTGATGCCATTGGGTCTTCAATAACGCGCCTATTGAATCTTGGGTTATGGTCTTAACGAAAATCTGCGTGACCTGTCGATAATCATACTGTGGGTCGGAGCAGTCTTTCATCTCTCTCATGAACGCCTCATAATCATCAAAAGACAAGAAATATTGGGCGGTCGTCAAATCACCCAAACATTTATACCCTCGCGACTCCTGATATTCCCTTTCTTTCGCTTTACGCTGTTCTATCTCCGCTGGCAAGGCACGTGTCAGCACTGTTTCCGGCGTTTTCTCGAAAGAAGCCCATTGCAACGCGTAT
>DJQL01000026.1:10565-10792 GCA_002437565.1 Prevotella sp. UBA6387 | reverse complement strand
GTCTGGAATCGTGACATGCCTTCGAAGGATTGGTTCAACAATCCTGGCTATGGCTTACAGACCAGCTACAAGCTCACGCCCGTGCTCGACCCTTACGCATCCAAGGTGGATTTGGCGGAGACCACCGACGGATGGTTCGTGAAGTCGATGCCAGACATCAACCAGCGCAACCCTCACGTGATGAAGTATCTCATACAGAACAGTGAGTGGTGGATTGAGACTGCCGA
>DJQL01000026.1:0-10481 GCA_002437565.1 Prevotella sp. UBA6387 | reverse complement strand
AACTTCAACACCGTGGGCGAGACGTGGGTGACGGAACCCCAGTACACAGCCTCATGGCAAAAAGACTCCAAGCTATCCAAGGTCAACAGTTACTTGAAGACGGTGATGGACTTCTCTTTCTTTGACAAGCTCAACCAGGCAAAACGTGAGGAGACCGACGGTTGGTGGAACGGTCTCAACCGCGTCTACAACTCCCTTTGCTACGATTACCTATATCCAAACCCTTCGTCGGTGCTGGCCTTCATCGAAAATCATGACACTGACCGCTTCCTTGGCAACACAAAAGACTCTACCATGCTCAAGCAGGCTTTGGCGTTGCTGCTCACCATTAACCGCATACCGCAACTCTATTACGGCACGGAGGTGCTGATGAACGGCACCAAAGAAGTGACCGATGGTTACGTGCGCAAGGACTTCCCCGGAGGTTTCCCCGGCGACAAGCACAATTGCTTCACGGCCCAAGGACGCACCAAGGCTGAAAATGATATGTTCACATGGCTTAGCCGATTGCTGCATTGGCGTAAAGGCAACGAGGCTGTCACCAAAGGGACGCAGATTCAGTTCATACCTTATAATGGCGTTTATGTCATAGCCCGTCAGTATGTCGGCAAGACGGTGATGACCATTCTCAATGGCAAGCGTTCCGCCAACGAACTTTGCGTGGCTCGCTATGCCGAGGTCATCAAGGACAACAAGGTGGCAAAGGATGTCATTACCGGCCAGACGGTGGACATATCAAGAAACGTGCCCTTGACGCAGCGAGGGTCGCTCGTCATAGAGTTTTGATTCCAGGGCGAGTCGCGCAAATCATTTATAGCGCATCCACTTTATTATCTCTTTTATGCTCGGCTTCTTGCCGTACATGAGGATGCCGATGCGATAAATCTTGGCGCCAATCCATACCATGAGGAATGCCGAGGCATAGAGCAAGACAATGCTCAAAATCTCTTGCCACAACGGCACGCCAAAGGGTATGCGTATCATCATCACTATGGGTGACGTGAGCGGAAACAGCGATGCCCAGAACGCCAAAGGCCCGTCTGTGTTCTCTATGCTGTACATTGCGGCGTAAAGGCCAAAAAGGGTAATCATCGTTATAGGCACCACGAATTGGTTGGCGTCTTCTTGCTCATTGATGCTGGCGCCAGTGGCGGCGAAGAAGCTGGAATATAGCAAGTAGCCGCCGATGAACATGATGATGAACATCAAGCCTATCTCAACATACGGCAGGTTTACGATCGCCGAGAGTAGTTCTTGCGTGTCTTGGCTCAGAGGCACCATCGAATGAGCCATGGGCTGCCCTGCCGAGATGGATGGGGCATGACTGATGCCGAAGACCACCGATGCCACTGTCATTATCACGCAGAGCATCAAGCCCCACAATGCCATTTGAGCTATGCCGACAAGCATCACGCCAATAATCTTGCCCATCATCAGTTGGAAAGGCTTGACGCTGCTCACCAAGAGCTCCACTATGCGGTTGGTCTTCTCTTCAATAACGCTCTGCATGACCATGCCTCCATATGTTATGACGAATATGTAGATGAGGAGCGTGAAAATGCCGCCCACAATGATGGCCACATACGTGCTGGAGGCTTGCTCGTCGCCCTCCTCGCTCCATTTCACGGTGTTCATCTTCACGTCGCGTTGCACGTCGTCGATTATCTTGTCGAGTCCGGCAATCCCAGTGGCTTCGAGCTTTTGTTTCTGCACCGTCTCGTTGAGTTTCGACTGTATGTAGTCGAGCAGGTTGCCAGGTATCTCCTTGTGGCTGTATATGGTCACCTTGCCGTCGTTCTTCACGAGGTCGCCCGATATGGCCACTACCGCGTCGTAGGGAGACTCTTCCGAACGCATTTCCTTCGTTATTGAGGGCTGCGCGGAGAAGGCGAACGACTTTGAGGCTCGCAACGCCTTGGCGTAAACGCCAGTGGGGTCTATCACCGCCACGTGCTGCTGCTCGTCGTTTTCTATCGACGACAACCATAGAGGCACGAAGACAAGGGCAGCCATGATAAACGGCATGGTGATGGTGAGGATGATGAAGCCTTTTGTCCTTACGCGCTTCAGGAACTCGCGTTGTATGATGATGAGTATCTTGTTCATTGTTTGCTTTCTATCTGCTCTTCGTTCCACTTGGTGTCCTTGCCAATCACTTTCAGGAATATGTCGTTCATCGACGGCACGTGTTCCGCGAAATACCTCACGTCGGTCATCTCGCTGAGCGTGCGCACGAGTTCGTTGCCATCTACACCCTTGTTGGCTTGCAGCAAGTATCGCTCCGTGCCATGATTGCTGTAGTGCTCCGTCACTTTATATGGCAGGTCGTTGCGTTCTGGCAGTGGCGCGTCGGTCCTCAACTCGTATAGCCCCGTGCGGAAACTGTCCTTTATGCTTGCCATCTCTCCTTTCATCACCACCTCGGAGTGGTTTATCAAGGCTATGTCGTCGCAAATCTCCTCTACGCTCGACATATTGTGTGTGGAGAAAATTATAGTCTTGCCTTGGTCACGTAGCTTCAGTATCTCTTGTTTCAGTTGTTCGGCGTTCACAGGGTCGAAGCCTGAGAACGGCTCGTCGAAGATGAGCAACTCTGGCTCGTGGAGCACGGTTATGATGAACTGCACTTTCTGAGCCATGCCCTTCGACAGTTCTTCGAGCTTGCGGTTCCACCATGGCATGATGCCGAACTTGTCGAACCATGCCCGCAACCGTCTTTCAGCTTCTTGCTTATCCATGCCTTTCAGCCGGGCGAGATACACGGCCTGCTCGCCGACCTTCATCTTGCGATAGAGGCCGCGCTCCTCGGGGAGATAGCCTATGCGGGTCACGTCGCCTGGCTCCATGGGGCGGCCATCGAAAAAAATCTCGCCGCTGTCTGGAGCCGTGATGCGGTTGAGAATCCTTATCAGTGTTGTCTTTCCGGCACCGTTAGGCCCAAGCAGTCCGAAAATCCTGCCACGGCGTACCGATACCGAAACGTTGTTGAGCGCCACATGGCGCTCAAATCGTTTGGTGACGTTCCTGACTTCTATTAAGTTGTCCATGTCTATTTTGTAGAGTGTGCCGTAAAGGTAGCGATATTAATGAAAAAACAGGTCTGCGGCATTTTGATTTAAGTTTTTTTATTAATAAAGGAGAAGGCAACGGTATTACTGTGTATGTCATCCGTTGCCTTCTCAGTGTAATTGCGACGCGATATTGTTGGTGTCGCAAGAGGTATGTGTGAGGGCTTTATTGACACAAGTGTTTCTTGCCGTTCTCGATGTATACAGTTCCCTTTACAGGCGTGGTTATCTCGCGGCCAGATAAGTCATACTTCTTGCCGTCGGTCGGGCGTGGTGCCGTGATGCCCTCTATACCAGTGAGACCGTTGTTGATGGGGCCTGCCTCTGGCGTGTGTATTATGACCATGTTTTGCCACCATTTGTATTCTTCGTCATAACCATATTTGAGCGAGAGTATGTCGAGCGAGAAATAACCGTCGCCGCCTCCGCCGTAGCCCCAGTTCACGCCCACGTTGCCATCCTTGTCATATCCGTCAAGCACGAAGGCGTGAACGCTTTGCTTTTCGTTGCCGTTCTTGTTTGATGTGCCTGCGTAGAGTATAGGGTGCCCATCGCTCAGCTCTTGATAGATTACCTCTCTCCAAACGGTATTTTTCAAGTTGTCGGAGAGATCGTCCCTGTAGCCATAATACTTGGCGGTATATCCGAAGTGTTGATACAAGGCATCTGCGGCATCATAGAGCCAAGCTCCGCTGCCATTAGTGCCGTAAGTCATCTTTGCCGCCACTCCACAATGGTACATAAGTGTGGCTACTGCTAATTTTTGAGTTGTGGTGCATGTGCTGTTGTATGTTGCCAGCATATTGTCATAATCGTAGCCACGACCAGCAGCAAAGTTTACTTCGTATGATTTGCCATTGTAAAGTATGGAGGCATTTCCTTTGCCTTTGGTTGGATATTTGTAATAGCGCATGATTTGTGCCATGGCCGTGGCCACGCATCCTGTGTAGCAATGCTTGCCAGTGCCGTCTTCCGGACACTTGTCCCAATATGGGTCATCTTGGTTCCATTTCGTCTCCACGAGATGGTCTACCTTCTCTTTGCACCCTGCGGGAATGCCTGCGGTGTAGGTCTTTATGGTGTAGAAGTCTTTGTTCGACAATGTAGCATTGGCGATATTGAGATACCATGCCAATGCGGGATTTGCAATTGAGAAAAGTGACGTTTGCGAATAGCCTATTACGGGGCTGTTGGCATCGTCGTTGGATATTATGGCGAAGCCGCCTCTATCGTATGCCATGACGGTATAGTTGGCCGTTGCTGCCACCTCTTTCAGCTCTCCTCGTGAATCGTCACGGTCCTTGCTCGCTACCTTTGCGTAATGGCTGTCGTTAGAAGTTGCTATGAGCCTTTGCGCTATAGCCTGAATTTCTTGTCGTGTTCGCTGTTTCGCCAATGCGGGCACAATGCCTAAAAAGAGGAGAAACAGCAATGTGTAATTTCTTATCATAACTATTGTTGCTTTCTGTTTTTTTTATTGGCTTAGGCATAATAAGCCTATCATTCTCAATAAGTCCATTTAGCCCTATAAGCCTTTCCCTCTACTTCTGTGTCATCTCACATCTCGCATCGCTTTCTATGTAATAGGAGCCGTTGTACCACGCCGTGAAGTTTTGGAACGTGATAGTGAGGTCGTTGGTGAAAGTGGCAACCACAGGTGTTGTTGCGGAGGAAATATCGGCGAAGGTGTAGTAGGTTGCCCATGTCGTTGGCTGTATGGTGATGGTCTGTTCTTTGAGGTCAACCGTGCCTATGAAGTCGTCGCCCCAATCGTAAAAGTTGCTTATCTTCACCGTGTTGTCGTCTATCTTGGTGATGGTCACTTCATCGGTGCGGTTCACCTCTTGCAGCGACCAGTCGCTTGAGAAGTAGTCGTAGGCCGAAGTCTTGGCATCATATGTGCCACATAGCTTGTCGATGGTCACCTCGGTGTCGTCACCCCAGCTGAAAGTGTCATAGCCGCCCTTGCCTATGTCGTTGCCGCTGGCATCGTAGCAGATGGTGTAGAACCACACGTTGCCTTTCTGCTTGCTGCCTTCGAAGCCAGAACATCCACCATCGCAATATAGGCCGAGGTCATATTGCGTGCTGACCCATACGAACTCATAGCCCTTGTGCAGCTGCGTGCCAATAGGCACGATTTGGTTGTTGTTGTCGGCATCGACCGAGAAGCTGATGTTGAAGCCCTTGACGCCGTAGGGTGCTTCAATGGTATATGAGCCATCGTCGTAAGCCACAATCTGGGCGTTGAACGTGTTGCTGCCCGCTGGCAGGTTGGCCGCGGTGTAGACACCGTCCTTGCGCCACAATTCGCTCTTGGTGCGCTGGAATGAGAACAGGAACGGCTCAGAGTCGGAGTAGGTCTCATCGCTGCTGGTCGCGACAATGCTGATGGTGTATTCGCCAATGGCGAGGCCAGTGAGCGTGACGCTATTGGTCGAGGTCTCACCCGTGGTGCCATCGTTGAGCGTGTACTTATATCCAGTGGCGTGCTCCACGGCGGGCCAGGTGATGGTGACACCTCCGTTGCTCGTCGACGCCTCGGCTGAGGATGGTGCCACGAGGGGTATTTGCTCGTTGGTGACCGATGTGATGGTGGCTATCGGCGAGGTGGTGTTCTTGCCGTCTATCGGCGAGTAGGCCCACACCTTGAGCGTGTATTCAGTCTTTGGCTTCAAGCCTGTCGCCACTACCGTGGTTGTGTTGGTAACATTGGCGGTCACCTTGTCGCCATTATTGTCGTAAAGCTCGTAGGCATATTGCGAGGCACCCACGACGGGTTGCCAGTTGAAGACGATGGAACTTACGGTCTTGGCGCCCTCGGCAAGCGTAGGGGGCTGCAATTGGCTTTTTGCGTCGTCCTCGCTGCACGACGTGAAAGCCATGATGACAAGCATCGAGAATGCCATCAGCGTGCACAGACTGTAAATGATAGACTTATCGTGTTTCATAACTATTGTCGTTTGTTGATTGGATTATTGTGTGCGGAAACCTGTTAGCCGTTTATTCCGACGACGTATCGAGCATGGAATCCCAATAGCCATAGAGATAGGTGTAGCCCGACTGGTTGCCGTCAGAATAATAGATGTAAGGAATGAGGTACAAGGCGAAGCTCGACGAGGAGCCGCGCATATCTACCGATGAGTAGTCTTCTGATGTGATGTCGTACCAGAAGTTGACATAACTTATGCCCGTCTTGTCCTCGCCATCGGGATACCATGATGCATAATCCTCGGTGTTGGGGTCGTTCATGAGATACCAGTAGGAGCCGCCGCTGGGATCCATTAGCGAGTGGTCGTATGGCATGAAGGCACCGTGCCACGTGGAGCGGTCGTTGGCGTCGAAGTTGCTGAGCGAGTATTTGCTCTCGTCCTCCTTGTCTTGTGCAACGATGCAGAATTGCATGTCTATGCCCGAGCCGAGCCAATTCTCTATGCGGAAGCGGTTTTGCCCCTCAAGCCAGTAGATATCCGAATAGGTGTTGGCGAATTCGGATTTGCCCCATACGAATCGCGCCCTGTCTACCACTTTCACCCACCGTGCTACGAGCACGTCGTAGTTGAATACGGGCGAGCCGTCGGTCTTGACGTATGGGTTGGTCATGTCGTCGGCGAGGTGAACCTTGAACTTGTAGGTCTTCTTCGTTTCGAGGTTGGGGCATCCTATCTCCACCTTCGTCTCCGTCTCGCCGTCCTTGAACTCTGCCGTCGCCGGAATGGCGAAGACGGGGTCTGCCTGATCCACGATTATTGGCACCGACAGGTTGCCCTTGGCGTTGGCGCGCTTCACGGTGAGACTGAACTTTTGGTGGTCGGCATACTCATCAGGCGTAAGGATCTCGCTTGCCTTGTTGGATGCCGCGAAATAGGCACCAGGGTTGTCGTCAGCCACCTTGTTTGCCCACTCGTAGTTGTCGTCGTCGGAGCAAGCGGTGAACACCGCCGCCACCATCAACGCCAACAGCGTATATATCATGTTGTGTGTCTTTCTCATAGCTGTGAAAATGTTTAGGTGTGTCAATTTACTCGGCTGTTATCGCTCCTGATGGGTTAGGCCCGACGATAACGGCAGGGTTGTGGTCTTTCTCTGTCTCTGGAATCATGTAGTTCATCCACGGAGCCACATAGCCGTCGTAGGAGTTGAGCTGCATCGATGCGGCGTAGTTGGACCCGCTGTACTTGCGTGTGACGGGCAGGTTGAGGCGCTTGTAGTCGAAGAAGACGAGTCCCTCGCCCCACAACTCTATGCGGCGCTGGGTCATGAGGGCGGAGATGAAGTCGTCCATCGTGGTCGCCGTGCAGGTGTAAGATCCATCCGTGTAGCGGTTCTTGTTGACCCACTCTTGCAAAGCCGCGGCAGCGGTCGCCACGCCCTGCGTGTGGGCGAGAGCCTCGAAATAGTCGAACTGTATCTCTTCTACGCGCATGAGTGGCAACGATGCCACTAAACCTACGGTTAGATCGGTGAGATTGCCGCTTCCGGCGCGGAACTTGAGATTGCAATATGCTGGCAGCGTTGCCCATTTCTCACCACTGACCGTGGTGCGGTAGCCTGAGGGCACTGTGGTCTTGCCAGCATCATCGGGGTTGATCCACGACGCGCGTCGCCAGTCGCCTTTGCCAATCTTGTTGTACAAGCCTGTGCTGATGCAGCGGTAAGCGTTATACTGCGGCGTGCCCATGCCCCAGTCGGTTTCAGGTGCCATCCAACCGAGGAAGGTGTACCAAGAACTTTCGTTGATTTGCTCCTTGCTATTGACGAGCGTACCGAATATCCAAGCGTCGTTGGCGGTGTTGAATCCTGTACTGGTGTTGCTCCATTCCTCCTCGTTTAGGGGCTTGTAGCCGTCGCTTCCTAATGCTTTCTGCGCGTAGAATGCGGCCTTGGCGAAGCAGTCGTTGGCGGAGGCTATGCCAAGCTTGTCGTAGCCATCGTCAGCGTTGTCTGCGTCTATTTGCTTTTGCAGGTCGTCGTGGCTTTGTTCGAAACGTGAGCCCATCTCAAGCCACAGTCGCGTCTTCAGTCCGTAGATGACGCTCAGGTCCATGAAGGCCTTGTGTGGGCGAGCGTAGCCGGCGAGGCTCTCCTCGGCGCGATTGAGGTCGGTCATGATGAAGCGGTACATGGTGTAGAATGGCACGCAAGGGTTGTTGTAGAGATCTTGCTTTGGCGTAGTCTCTTTCACTATTGGCACCGTTATGCCGTAGCATCCGAGCTTTTTAGCCTCGTCGTCGAGAGTTTTCACGCCAGTCTTCTTATACTCATATAGACGCGCGAGATCGAGGTAGAGCATGGCGCGGTAGCCATAGCCCTGACCAAGGTATTTCTTGGCAGACTCGTTGCCGCTTTCTACTGATTGCTGGCCTATGCTGATGACGTTGTTGGCGTTCTTTATGAAGTTGTAGTAATAGTAGTAAGCGTAATAGTAGGCATAGCGCAGCGACGTGCCGTCCTCTGTGTATATCCAGTAGTTGTAGCCATTGTCGCTCATGGGGAAGTCGGCGCACAGCAGGTCGCGCATGTACATCTGGCAGGGATATCCCCAGTCTTGGGTATAGTAAGTCTCACCGTAGGTGTCCCACGTGGTGAGGAATGAGGGCAGGGAGTTGGCGAGGTATTCGAGCGATTTACTGTCGGAGGCTATCTGTCCTGGCACTGCCATGTCTTTTGGCGTTGTCTCCTCGATGCACGCGGTGTTGCAGAGAAGCGTCATGGCGGCTGCTGAGGCAAAGACAACATTCTTTATATATCTTTTCATGATGGTATTTTTTTGTTTGTTCTGATGAAAAAACATGGTGCGGCTTAGAACTGTATGGTCAGTCCGCCGGTGAAGGTGCGCACCTGAGCGTATGAGGTTTCCGAGGATGTCCCCCAGAAACTGCTGCGTGGGTCGAAGCCCTTGCGCTTGCTCCAATAGTAGAGGTTCTCGCCAGACGCGTAAATGCGCACGTTGGTCAGTCCTAACTTGGCCACAATACGCTTTGGAAGAGTGTAACCAATGTTGATGTTTTGCAGGGTGAGAGTTGAGGCGTTGGTGAGAAAGCGGTCTGAAACATCGTTGGCGCTGACATCGTTGTCCTTGACGGCATACTGGAAACGGGGAATGTCGCTGTTTGTGTTGGTCTCTGACCAAGCCTTGAGTACGTCTTTGTGGAACGAGAATCCCGTTACACCCGACGATGGGTTGGCCATGAGCGAGCGGTAGCCATAGTCCAAGGCCTTGCCGCCAAGCGAGTAGTTGAACGTGACAGAGAGGTCGAAACCGAACGCGCTCAGCGTGGAGCTGAAGCCGCCGTAGAGCGATGGATCAGCCGAGCCACATTTGAAGTATGAGGCCGAAGAGCTGGATGTCGTAGTGCTTATCTCTCCTGTATTCGGGTCTCTGACATACCATGTTGACTGTCCCTCCTCGTTCACTCCGGCGTATTTCTTGAGGCGGAAGGTGTGCAAAGGCAGACCCTCACCAATGAAGTAAGGCGTGCTCACGTAGCCATGGTAGCCGTCGAGCTCGCTGCCCTTGTTGTCGGGGTGCAGCTTGGTAACCTTGTTCTTGTAGTGCGTGGCGTTGAGGTTTATCATCCAGTTGATGTCCTTTGTGCGGATGGGGTTGAAGTGGAGGTCGAGCTCCACGCCCTGGTTCACCATGTCGCCCACGTTGTCCCAAGAGCCTGAATATCCACCGGAGAACGGCACGTTGACGAAGCAGAGCATGTCGGTGGTGGTGCGGTGAAAGTATTCCACACTGCCAGTGATGCGGCGTTTGAGCAGTTCAAACTCCACGCCGGCGTTGAAGTTGGAGTTGGTCTCCCATGTGATGTTGGGGTTGCCCACGGTGTTTTGTACGAAAGCCACCTCGCCGTTGAAGTTGCTTAGGTAGTAGGTGTCTGTGTAGCGATAGTCGCCAATGTCGTCGTTGCCTTGCTGACCCCACGATGCCTTGAGCTTGAGCATGTCAACCCACGATGCCTTGAACCACGGTTCCTCTGAGATTATCCACGCGCCGCCAAAAGAGTAGAAGTTGCCCCAGCGATGGTCGGGATGGAAGCGTGAAGATGCGTCGCGTCGGAAAGACACTTGCCCGAAGTAGCGACCGTCGTAGTCGTACATTAGGCGCGAGAAGTAACCCTCGGTGTTGTAGTCGCTTGAGGAACCACCGTTGTGCAGCTCCTTGACGGCGGCGTTGAGCTCCTGCGCCTTGAAGTAAGAGAACATTTGCTGGCGTGAGCCCCAGAGGTAGTTGTAGTTGTACTTATAGTTCTCATGTCCCAGCATTATCGTGGCGTTGTGCTTGCCGAATGAGCGTGAATAGTTGGCTATCTGCTGGAAGTTGAGTGTGTAGGTTTGGTAATTGTACTTGTCCACCTCGCCGCCAGGAGTTGTTGTCACAGTGTTGCCGTAGAACGCTTGTACGGT
>DJQL01000129.1:4562-5798 GCA_002437565.1 Prevotella sp. UBA6387 | reverse complement strand
GTTTCCAAAAATCACGAGAATGTGACAATTCGAGCCGCAAGCGTTGCCGCTTGCAAAAAATCGATTCTCCGAAGCCGTTTTGTCTTGATTTTTCAACAATAAGCTTTCCTTTATTTCGCCAAATATCGCTCGGCTTCCATTGCCGCCTTGCAACCGCTGCCGGCGGCTACGATGGCCTGACGATAATTGGGGTCGGCACAATCGCCGGCGGCGAACACTCCCTCCACGCTCGTGCGCGGCGTGTCGCCCTCGGTCTTGATATAGCCAACGCTGTCCATGTCGAGCTTACCGCGGAAGATGTCGGTGTTGGGCTTGTGGCCAATGGCAAGGAAGAACCCGTCTATGGGCAGGTCGTATTTCTTCTCGTCGGCCTCGCCCTTCCTCCAAACGAGGTGGGCACCCTCTACCCCATTCTCGCCATACAGGCCAAGGGTGTTGGTCTCATAGAGAATCTCTATCTTGGCGTTGTCTTCCACGCGACGCTTCATGATGTCGGATGCGCGGAGGTAAGGCTTGCGCACGATCATGTAGACCTTGCTTGCCAACTGCGCAAGATAGTTGGCCTCCTCGCAAGCAGTGTCGCCACCGCCCACCACGGCCACTACCTTCTTGCGGTAGAAGAAGCCATCGCACGTGGCACAGGCGGAGACGCCCTGGCCGTTGTATTTCTTCTCGTCGGGCAACCCGAGGTACTTGGCCGAAGCGCCTGTGGCCACGATTATGGTGTCGGCCTCCAAGGTGTCGCCGTTGTCGATGGTCACCACGTAAGGCTTCGTTGAGAAGTCCACGTCTGTGACGATGCCATCGCGCACGTCGGCCCCGAAACGCTCGGCCTGCTGGCGAAACTCCATCATCATCTGGTTGGCATCAACGCCATCGGGATAGCCAGGGAAGTTTTCCACAATAGTGGTTTGTGTGAGTTGACCGCCCACTTGCAAGCCAGCGTATTCCACTGGCTTCAGATTGGCGCGGCCAGCATAGATAGCTGCGGTGTAACCCGCAGGGCCGCTGCCTATTATAAGGCATTTAGTTCTTTCCATATTTGCAGGTATTCCTTTACGACTTATTTCATTTCAGCAGCTCCTCGATGTCGCTCGCTATATGCTCTATCTTCTCCGTAGGCTCATAGCGTTTCACCACTTGGCCCTTCTTGTTCACGAGAAACTTGGTGAAGTTCCACTTTATGTCGGCTTTCTCCTTATAGTCGGGATCCGCCTCTGAAAGCATCTTGTCGAG
>DJQL01000129.1:0-4501 GCA_002437565.1 Prevotella sp. UBA6387 | reverse complement strand
AGAAACTTATAGAGAGGGTCGGCATCGTCGCCGTTGACCTTTATCTTCTTGAACTGGGGGAACTCCGTGCCATAGGTGAGCTTGCAAAACTCGTGTATGCTCTCATCCGTGCCAGGAGCCTGCTGGGCGAACTGGTTGCATGGGAAGTCGAGAATCTCAAAGCCTTGGGCGTGATACTTCTCATAGAGTTTCTCAAGTTCCTCGTATTGTGGCGTGAATCCGCATTTAGTGGCAGTGTTGACAATAAGCAGCACCTCGTTGGCGTACTCCTTGAGCGATACTTCCTTGCCTTTGCGATCCTTCACGGAGAATTCATAAACAGTTCTCATTTTCTTTCTTTCCTTTTTTCTTGTTTATATTTGTGGTTGCAAACTTACAAAAAAAATGCCACATACACCTAACAGGCTGAATATTTTTAGGGATTTTCCCAAAAGCGATAGGAAAAAGATACCGTCCAATACATCGATTATGCATATCTTTGCAAGCAGAAAGAAACATAAAAAAGACAACGCTATGAAAAAGAATCTTATCCTCATGGCAGCCGCGATGATGATGGCTGTCCCCACGCTTTTCACGAGCTGCGACGATGACCCTTGGAACTGGTATGGCGACAACGAGCCGTGGTGGTACGACTACGACGACGGCAACTGGGGTTGGAACGACGACTACTATGACCACGGTGGCGACAACAACTCTGGCGGCTCGGTCTACGACGAGGCCGAAGTGCTGCAAGGCGAGTGGGACGGCAAGATGACCTACACCAACGGCGACACGGGAGAGCAGAGCAGCTTCTACGCCAACATGACATTCGTGAGAAACAGCAGCGACGCCATAAAAGGCACTGGCACGGAGATAGACTACACGCTCGACAGCCAAGGCAACGTGGACAAGCAAAACTCACCGCTGAAGTTCTACTGGTACCTCGACGAGAAGACCAACGACATATACATAAAGTATCTCACGCAAAACAAGTCCACTTTCGTGATGGATGCCTCGGCCAAGGAGCACGGTTTCTGGCTTGAAGAAAACAAGAGCTTCACCGGATACATGATTGGCACCAACAACAAGGACATGATCTACATCGACCTGCTGCCAGTGAAAAACAACGAGGCGAAGAAAGCCACGAGAGCTTTCTCTAAGACATGCCGCAACTTCGGCTCAAATGTCATAGCCCCGGTTAGCACTGGCAAACGAAGCCTGACAAGCAGAAGATAAGACCGTTATAGTCAGCTATTTAGGGTCGCATTGACTTTACGCTTGAATCGCGTTGGCTTATCACTGAAAAGCCAACGCGATACCACTGAAAAGCCGAATGGCATATTTTTGACAGTGACTATTACTGATTTTACCTTACGCTTTTCTTGTAGTTTTACTGAATTACTTCACTCTCATATTATTCCTTTACTGAGAGCAACCTTACACAGTTAGAAAAGCGTTTTAGTCGACCAGAACTTTCTTGCCGGCCACGACATACAGTCCCTTGGCAAGCTTCACGTCCACATTACCCTGCACGGTCTTGCTGTAGACAGTGCGCCCGGCCATGTCTACGACGCTCACCTTCTGAGCCTCAGGAGCCACCAATCTCAATCCGCCTTTCATGGCATACACGTCGAGACGGGCCTTGGCGCTGTCGCCGTCCAAAGTCACGTCACCGATGCCCGTGGTAGGTGTCGTGATAGCCTGTCCTTTCTTTTGATAGACGCGCACATAGTCGAAGAGCGTCTCATACTGAAAGGTCACGTCGCAGTTTTTTGCCCATGAGTTGTTGCCCACACTCTGGTTTAGAATGATGTAGAAAGGCTTGTCAAACGGCCACTGCCCCTGGTCGAGCAGAGTCTGGTCGGTAGACTTCGCATAAGAGAAAACTTTCTCGCCGTCGACATACCATGTCAGCAGCGTCGGCTCCCACTCCATGGAAATGACATGATAGTCGGCGGAGTTGGTGTAGGCACTGCCTGAGTTAGGCTTGGCCTTGCCGAGGTCGTATGTCACGTGCGTATGCACGGTATGGTAAGTCTTGTTTTCGGTGTCTATTTGTTCCCAAAGGTCAATCTCGCCGGCGTTAGGCCATCCGGCAGAGTTGTCCTGCGGCATCAGCCAGAAGGCTGGGAAATTGCCCACATGCGGAGTGGTGCGCAAGCGCCCCTCGATGCGTCCATAGTTGTAGTACACCTTGTCGGAACTCTCGATGGCACCGCTAATCATTTCCACGTTGCCCTCCTCGGCAATGTCGTTGGCGATGCACCGCGTCACGAGCTTGCCGTCGCGCAGGAACGCTGTGCGGGCCTGTCCCTCAGGAGTCTGCGAGGTGAAGCGTTTCCAAGTAGGGCTCTCACGCGTAGAGTTGTGCCAATAGTCGGAGTTAGGCAGAGAGCCATCCTCGCCGTTAAACTCATCGGCAAACACGAGCTTGTATTCCTCGGTGCCGTCGGTAGTGAAGTAAGCTGAAACGTTTACCTCGCCGTTCACCTTGTCGGCAGGCACGGTGAACGTCTTATTGTTCTCGGCCTCGGTAGTCTCGTATTCGTCCCACTGGCGATTGCCGTTGACATCGAATTGCGCCCCCTTCAAGTTATGTCCGTGGCGCACGACCACACGCTCCACATTATACCCCTTGGCAGGAGGCAGAGGCATGAGGTTGAGCGGTTGGCCATAAGTGGCAGTGGCAGCCACCCCGGTATTGTCGGCACCCACCATGTTGCCGCCGATGCCGTTCACTTCAAGTTCGGCCTTGTCCTCATGCACGTTGATCAGGAAGTCGAGCATCATTCCGCCGAGCTTTGCGAAACCTTCCGAACCAGCCGACGCGACACTGTTGTCGTCAATCTTAAGACGTGCGCGGTAGTTGCCAACCGGCAGCTTGTCGGGCAGGGTGAATTCCGGCAAGTCCAGGCTTTCGCCTGTGCTTGCCGTTCCCACGCTGTTCTTGCCGTTCAGACAAGAGAAGCTCACCAGCTCACTGTTGGGCATCACGGCACCATCCTCGCCAATCTCCGAGCGGAAGCGTCCGTCGTTGTCGTAGTCGATATATAGATAAGCGTCAAGCGGAGAATCGCTGTTGACAGTCACCTTGATTGTCTCGCCAGCCTTTACCCCCACTGTTTTAGATGTGGCATCACGATATACAGTATTCATTTCTGCCACGTCGACATTAGCATAGGTCTGCCCGTTCTTGGCAACAGTCAGTCCCTTTAACGAATATTTGACAGTGGCTGGAACCTTGGTGTCCTTGTCGAAGCTGATGCCATACCCCCGCACGCCCTGGTTCACCGATACTGTCTGCTGGGCGTTGTCCTGGCTCGCGAGAGTCACACCGTTGGTGTAGCGGCTTGCGTTGGTGATGTGCTGCGACTCGTCGTAGTTGATAGGGTAAAGCCCTGTGGTCTGGGCCTGTAATCCTGCGGGCGCCAATGCCGTGAAGCACAGCGAGAGGACAAAGAGTGATTTTTTCTTCATATTCGTTTAGTTATTTTATCGTTATTTTATATTTTTATTCGTGTGTTATTAGATGCTTGCACCACAACCGTGGATGACTGATATTTATACAATTTAATTGTAAAGGTAAGGTTATTTATCAACACTACAAATAAATTGACAATTAAAAATTTGCATATTGCATAATTGTTCGTTACCTTTGTACGAAACGGCGCATAACCGCATATTAATACAAATAAAATAGAGACTCAGGACAACCAAACCCATATCAACATGGATAATCACCATCATCTGAAAAAGCGTCCATCGGCCATACTGTCACTCATGCCTATCGTTTTGCTCGTAGCCATGCTCACGTGCACCATACGCGCTTTCGGTAGCGACTCACTCGCCGGGGCATCGCAGATAACGCTGCTCACGGTGTCGGCATTCTGTGTGCTTGTGGGCATGGCCTATCTCAACGTGCCATGGAAGAGCTTCGAGAAGGCGATAACGAAAAACGTGGCGAGCGTGGCGAGCGCGCTCGTCATCCTGCTGCTCATCGGCGCGCTGAGCGGCGCATGGATGGTGAGCGGTGTGGTACCAACACTCATATATTATGGCATGCACATCATCCATCCCAGCATATTCCTTGCCTCGACGTGTGCCATATGCGCCCTCGTGAGCGTGATGACCGGGTCTTCGTGGACCACCATAGCCACCATCGGCATAGCACTAATGGGCATAGGCCGAGCGCAGGGCTTCGCCGATGGATGGGTGGCTGGAGCCATAATCTCTGGTGCTTATTTCGGCGACAAGATTTCACCGCTCTCCGAGACCACCACCCTCGCCTCTGGCTCACTCGGCGTGCCACTCTTTACGCACATACGCTACATGCTCTTCACCACCGTGCCTTCCATCGTGCTCACACTCGTGATTTTCGCCATTGCCGGCTTCGCCTACGACACAAGCTCCACGGCGCAGACTGAGACGTTCACGGCAGCCCTCGCCGGACGCTTCAACATCAGCGTATGGCTGCTGCTCGTACCCGTGCTCACGGGCGTGATGATAGCTCGCAAGACTCCGC
>DJQL01000114.1 GCA_002437565.1 Prevotella sp. UBA6387 | reverse complement strand
TGCGCTTATCCTCGTAGAGGTCGGCTGGGGTGCGAGCTATGCTGATGTAGTCGCTGTTCTCATCCACTATCTGCTCCAATTTGTCGAATATGAGGTCGGCGTATTGTGTGGGTGATAGCTGCGTGGACAAGCCTTGCAACTGTGGGTTGTGCTTGATTATGCCGGCAATGTCCACTTTATGTGAGAATTGCTCACCGAGCTGTGGTTGTGGCAGATATGCGGCCATTATGACAGCATCCTGTCTGCCTTCGGTCATCTTGTGCAGGTCGTAGAGTATGCGTGGGTCGCGCTGGTCGAAGCGCACGCCCTGTGGGAAGAACATCGGCGTGTCGCAATGCGTGTCGAGCGTGAGCACGCGCTCGTGCAGTTCTTTGGCCTTGGCAAACTCACCAGCTCTTCCTACGAGCCAAGAGAACAGGGGCAGACCTTCGTCGCCAAGCCATTCGGGATGCCATTGCACGCCGATGACAGACTTGTACTCGCTGCTCTCGATGGCCTCGATGATGCCGTCGGGCGATGTCGCCGACACGCTGAATCGAGGGCCTGGATTGGCTACCGCCTGATGGTGAAACGAGTTGACCAACAGCTTGTCGCCATATAGCTTGTGGAGTGTCGTGTCTGGCTTTATGTTAACGGAGTGGGTCGGCTCTTGCCTGTCGGCGTCTTGCGAATGTTTTATGCGCGAGGTCACCGTGGTGCCGTTTGATAGGGTGGGAGAGGCGCTGTTGATGTCTTGGCACACCTTTCCGCCCAATGCCACCGCTATGGTTTGTATTCCGCGGCATATCCCGAGCATGGGTATCTGCCTGTTGTAGGCGAGGCGTACGGTGAGGAGCTCGGCCTCGTCGCGCGTGGCGTTGATGGAACTGAGATGTGGCGATGGCTCTTCTCCAGACCACAATGGGTTGATGTCGGCTCCGCCAGTGAGCAGCAATCCGTCGATATGGTCAAGGGTGTTGATGATGGAGTTTTTGTCGGCCACAGGAGGAATTATCACAGGTGTTCCGCCGGCGCGCACCACTTGCTCATAGTATTTTTCGCGGAGGGCTATGTCTCCGTTAGCATAATTGGCTGTAATGCCAATCACGGGTTGGTGGTTGGCTTCGGGGAATGCGGAATAAATGTCGTTAAGCCGCGCGCCCAGATCAAATGACTTCATTTTAGTTTCGTATGCGTTCTTATTCGTCTACGTGCACTGGTATCTCACGCTTTATGCTCTGCTCAAGAGATATGAGCGTCTCTGTCGAAACCACTCCAGGAATGGTCTGCAACTTGTTGTTGAGCAAGTCCATGAGGGCCTCGTTGTCCTTGGCGTAACATTTTATTAGCATGGTGTAAGAGCCTGTGGTGAAATGGCATTCCACAATCTCCGGAATGGCCGTGAGCCTCTTGACAACGTCTTTATACATGGATCCCTTCTCAAGGTTTATTCCCACGTATGTGCAAGTGTGGTATCCGAGGCTCAGTGGGTTTACGTCGAATCCGCTGCCAGTGATGACGCCATCTTCTATGAGGTGCTGCACGCGCTGGTGTATGGCTGCGCGCGATACGCCACACTCAGCCGCTACGTCCTTGAACGGTATACGGGCGTTTTTAGACAGGATTGAGAGAATTTTCTTGTCGAGCTTGTCTATCTTTTCCATATCGTATTTTTCTCTAAGTTTCTATTTACTATCAATGTCATAAATATGGTAGCAAAAGTAGACAATAAAAATGATATAAACAACAAAATGCACGGATATTTTACCATATCCGTGCATTTAGTTAGATTATTTCTTCTTGGAAGATGATTTCTTCTTGGTTGTAGGTTTCTTTTTGTTAGAAGCCGTGCTTGAAGCTTGTTTCGTGCCTGTGGTTGTCTTGCTTGTGGTGTTGGTCTTTGCCTCAGGGGTCTTTATGCCGACAAGCTCGACGGTGAAGATGAGGGTGGAGTAGGGCTTGATCTCTCCAGCTTCGCGTGAGCCGTAGGCAAGGTCTTGCGGGATGTATATCTCCCACTTGCTGCCCACGTTCATGGATGTGAGGGCTTCTGTCCATCCCTTTATCACTTGGTCGCAACGGAACGAGTCTGTCTTCCGGCCACCGTGGTTCTTCGTGGCGTCGAAGGTCTTGCCGTTGATGGTCTTGCCTTCGTAAACGACCTCAACTTCGTCGGTGCTCTTCGGCTTAGGCCCGTTGCCTTCCTTGATGACCTTGTATTGAAGGCCAGAGGGCAGTGTCACCACTCCGGGCTTGGTCTTGTTGTTTGCGAGCCACTCTTCGTTTTCCTTCTTGTAGATGCGGTTGCGTGTCTCACGGGCTTGCGTGCTCTTCTCTTGGAAACGCTCACGGGCCTTGTCGGCCTTGAACACTGTCGTGTCTTGTTTCACGCCGGCGATGAATCCCTCATAGAAAGGTTTTGCGGCTATGCTGTCGTCGGTACCCACCAACTCGCGGCTCATGCCTGGCATGATCTGCTTTGTGGCTTGCTCGGCTATGTTGTTGCCAGCGACATAGGCAGAAAAGGCGGGGTCGTTGACCTTGGCCAGAGCCTCGCGGAAACCACGGATGAACGCGTCGATGTGGGCGGTATCAACGTTGAGACGCTGGGTGAGATACTGTATCAAGCCCTCTGTGGCGGCATAACCGGCGGCATAGCTCGTGGAGTCGGATGACGTGAGCAGCTTTACAGGCTGCTCGGTGCTGTTGCAGCACTTCTTGGCAACCTTTTTCTTGCCGCCGGCAGCCATTGAATTGGCTGCCACGACAAGCAATAAGGCCGCGAACAAAATGATTTTCTTCATTGTTTACTTACCAACCTTAATCAACTCAATCTTGAAGATAAGAGTAGAGAACGGCTTGATGTTGCCAGCCTGACGCTCCTTGTAGGCGAGCTGTTGTGGGATGTAAACCTCCCAGATAGAACCCTCAGGCATGCGTGTCAGGGCCTGTGTCCATCCAGGAATCATCTGTGATGGCACCATTGACACGGGGCCGTTGCCGTTCTTGTAGCTGCTCTCGAAGACCTTGCCGTCGATGGTGCGGCCCTCGTATTGCACTTTCACTGTTGTCGTGTCAGAAGGAATGGCGCCCTTGCCTTCCTTGATGACCTTATACTGCAGTCCTGAAGGGAGTGTCACCACTCCT
>DJQL01000122.1 GCA_002437565.1 Prevotella sp. UBA6387 | reverse complement strand
GACCTCTACGAGGATAAGCGCAAGAACCGCAAGTCGATAATGTTTGGCATCGAAAACGGCCTCGCTCTCAACCACGACCTCTCCAACGTGCGCCATTTCGCGCAACGCGGCGTGGTCTACATCACGCTGTGCCACAATGGCGACAACGACATCTGCGACTCCAATCGCGGCTCAGCCATGCACAACGGTGTGTCGGAGTTTGGGGCAAAGGTCATACAAAAGATGAACGACGAGGGCATAATGGTTGACTTGAGCCACGCGTCGGAAAAATCGTTCTACGACGCGCTCGACATAAGCCGCACGCCGATAGTGTGCTCACACAGCAACAACCGTGCCCTTTGCGACGTGCCGCGCAACCTCACCGACGACCAGATGCGCGCCCTCGCAGCCAAGGGAGGCGTGGCCCACACCACGTTCTACCACGGATTTCTGCGCAATGACACTCCAGAGGCCACCATCATAGACGTGATAAGCCATCTTGAGCACGCCATCGACATCATGGGCATCGACCACGTGGGCGTGGGCACCGACTTCGACGGAGACGGCACCGTGCGTGGTTGCGCCGATGCCTCCGAGCTCATCAACTTCACCATTCAGCTGCTGCGTCGCCGCTATTCGGAGCGCGACATTGCCAAGATATGGGGCGGAAACTGGCTTAGGGTTATGGCGCAAGTGCAATCAAGCAGGAAGCAATCATGAAAAAGAAAATAATAATCTTTGCAGTGTTAGCTATAGTATGTGCCGCAGCCGTGTGGCTCTTCACCTGCGGCCCACTCGCCCACAACAATGACGTGGACAACATAGAAGAGACCGACGAGGTTGAGAAGGTTCAACCTGTGGGTCCGGCGTTCAACGCTGATTCAGCCTACGCTTTCACCAAGGCGCAATGCGACTTCGGGCCACGGCCAATGAACAGCGACGCGCACGATAAATGCCTCAAGTGGATAGAAAACAAGTTCAAGGCATATGGATGCGAGGTTTCCTTGCAAAAGGCTGACCTCAAAGGTTGGGACGGTACCACGCTCCACTCCACCAACATCATCGCGCGCAGCAACCCAAAGGCCACCACGAGGATAATGCTATGCGCCCACTGGGATTCACGGCCTTGGGCCGACAACGACCCCGACTCGCTCAACTGGCACAAGCCCATCCTTGCCGCCAACGATGGGGCGAGTGGCGTGGCCGTGATGCTCGAACTGGCTAGGCTTCTCAAGACATCAGGGCAAAAGGCCGCCATTGGCGTGGACTTCGTGTGCTTCGACGCCGAAGACTACGGCGTGCCACAGTGGAGCGACACCCAGGACGACGGCTCCTCGTTCGCCCTTGGAGCACAATATTGGGCCGAGAACGTTCCCCACGGCTACGACCCGCGCTATGGCATCTTGCTCGACATGGTTGGCGGCCAAGGCGCGCAGTTCTATCGCGAGGGCATGTCCATGCAATACGCACCGAGCATAGTAAGAAAGGTGTGGCGCGCGGCGAGGCAAGCCGGCTACGGCTCGTTCTTCCCCAACGACGAGGGCGGAATGATTACCGACGACCACCTGCCCGTGAACCAGACTGCGAAGATACCGTGCATCGACATAATACCTTATTATCCAGCCTGCCAGCAAAGCTCCTTCGGACCCACGTGGCACACCCTTGCCGACAACATGGACAATATCGACAAGAACGTGCTCAAGGCCGTGGGGCAAACCATGGTGCAGGTGATTTACAGCGAGAAATAGCAAGTATCATACATAATTCCAAGATTCTGCAAATTGGCTCTAAGTGTGTTAAAAGCACCACACTTAGAGCCAATTCTTTATATAATGGCTTGGCTCCAAGTGGTGGAGATGCTGAAAAATGTAATAGTGAAATTGCGTATAAATGCTAAAAAACGACATTATTGGTTAAACCTGATAATAGCAGAAAATATTTTAAATCATACTATATAATATTTCCTTATCTTTGCAATACATGATTTAAAATATTCATGACATGGACAAGCAAATCATCAAGAACATCATTGTTGAAAAGCAGATAGCAATTCCATAATCCAAGTTGTTCCTGTTTGGAAATGGCTACTTCAATAAAACTCATGAAAACCGAGAAGCAACAATGCATGGCTGCCGCGGCATTCGCTAAGCGATGGCAGGGTAGGGGATACGAGAAAGGGGAGAGCTAGACCTTCTGGATAGAGCTCCTGACCGAGGTCTTTGGCATGGAAGAGCCTTCCACCTTCATCCGCTTCGAGCAACAGGCTCAGCTCGACCACACGTCGTTCATCGACGGCATGATTTCCGCCACCCACGTGATGATAGAGCAGAAGTCATTGGGCAAGGACCTCAGACAGGCCATCAAGCAGAGCGACGGCACCATGCTCACGCCTTTCCAGCAAGCGCAAAGATACTCAGCCGTGCTGCCTTACTCTGAGCGGCCGCGATGGATCGTGACCTGCAACTTCGCCGAGTTTGATGTCTACGACATGGAGAACCCCAAGGGCGAGCCGTCGCGCGTCTTGCTGA
>DJQL01000043.1:11092-11589 GCA_002437565.1 Prevotella sp. UBA6387 | reverse complement strand
GGGTCTATTATGACGGCGTTCTCCTCATAATCCCATGAAAGACTGCGTGAGTTGAGGTTTGCCGAACCAACAGTGCAAAACTTACCGTCTACCATTATTATCTTTGTATGATGAAAACCTGGCTCATACAGCCAGATGGTGCAGCCTTTCTTCATCAACTTGTGTGCGTTGTAGAAACCGCAGTCGGGTGTCAATGGTATGTCACATTTCACAGAAAGCATTATATCAACTTTCACGCCACGCTTGGCGGCATCCTTCAATGCTTTTTTTATCTTGTGGTTAAGCGTGAAGTATGGATTGATAATCTTGATGCTGTCTTGAGCGTAGCGAATGGCGTTGGTATAAAACTCCCTGATAATCTTGTTTGACGTGTGTGGCTCACGATTTATTATACCGACCATTTTATGTCCGGCGGTGCAACAAGTATCAGGTTTCAATCCTGTGAAATAAACGTCAGAACCCGGCACGCGAAAATACTTTTCGCCTTTAACATCTTG
>DJQL01000043.1:3377-10972 GCA_002437565.1 Prevotella sp. UBA6387 | reverse complement strand
GCCACGTTCATGCCACCAGTGTATGCTATTTTCCCATCTATGACCACTATTTTCCTGTGGTCGCGACTCCAAATGTCATTAAGCCATGGGAATCTCACTGGATTGAACTCGTAAATCTCGATGCCTTGCTCCCTTATATTTTGTATATCAATTTTCCGCATTGGCTTGTTGTTGGAGATGTTGCCAAAGCCATCGAACAACAAGCGCACCTCGACACCTTCCTTGACTTTTTTCGCGAGACGAGCAATGAGTTCATGGTTAATGGAGTCATTCCTAAAATTAAAATATTCCATGTGAATCGACGACTTCGCCTCGCTTATGGCCTTAAATAAGTCATCAAATTTCGCTTGCCCATTCATCAGCAACGTCACGCTGTTGTCATGGGAGAAAGTCACTCCATATTTCTCAAGATGCCGGACAATGAGAGAATCGCTTCCCTGAGCAATTGCCACGCATGGTAATAATAAGAATAAAAGAACTATTTGTACCCTGTAAAAAAACTTCATAGTTTTAGGATATACGTTTTAAAGCATGGATGACGCGTAGCTGTCAACTATTCCAAACAAGTGCTTATCTTTATCGCAGACCAGCACAGAGTGTATCTTAAACTTGTGCATTATGCGTTGTATTTCAGATACTTTAATATTCGGCAAAACCGTCTTCGGCTCTCGTGTCATGATGTCGGCAACGGTATGGTCAAAAAATTCGGCTTGCCATTTCTGCATAGCACGTCTGATGTCGCCATCTGTGATTATTCCAGCGACGGTCTTGTCATCGTTGAGAGCCACACCAAGGCCAAGTTTGCCTCTCGACACCTCGATAATGGCCTCGCCAAGGTGCATGCCTTGGGGAATAATTGGCAAGTCATCGGTCCGCATCACGTCTTCGGCTGTGGTAAGAAGGCGTTTGCCTAATTCTCCGCCAGGGTGAAATTGAGCGAAGTCGCGTGGCTTGAAATTCCTCACTCTCATCAATGCCACGGCCAATGCGTCACCCATGGCGAGCGCTGCTGTCGTAGAACTCGTGGGGGCGAGGTTCAGTGGGCATGCCTCATGCTCAACATAAACTTTGACATGAACTGTCGAATACTTGGCGAGCAATGATTCTGGATTCCTGCTCATGCCTATGATAGGCACGTGCATATGTAGCAAGATGGGGATAAACCTCAACAACTCGTCCGTTTGTCCAGAATTGCTCAAGGCGAGCACTACATCCTCCGAAGTCATGGCCCCAAGATCGCCATGGTATGCGTCGAGAGGGTTGATGAAAAAGGCTGGAGTGCCAGTCGAGGCAAGCGTAGCCGCGATTTTCGCGCCTATGTTGCCGCTTTTTCCAACGCCTGTCACGATTACCTTGCCGTGGCAGTGATACATCAGTTCCACGGCTCTCTCAAAATTCTCGTCGAGCTGAGGTATAAGGTTAAGTATGGCCTGTGCCTCATCGCGCAAGCATTGTTCGCCATAGGCCTTAGAGTTTATCAATCTTTCCTCCTCTGTGTTTGTCGTCATGGCCATTCTACATCTTGTTAATCGTCAATAAGTTTTTTTATCAAGTTTTCGAGCTTGTCAAGCTCCAACATGTTAGCGGCATCAGATAAACCTTGGTCAGGATTTGGGTGGACCTCAAAAAAGAAGCCGTTTGCGCCAAAGGCCTTCGCCGCGAGAGCCATTGATGGCACGAAGCGTCGGTCTCCCACGGTCTTGCCGTTGCCGGCAGAAGGACGCTGAACGCTATGAGTACAGTCCATGATGACGGTTGTCGCTATCTCTTTCATGTCGGGGATATTGCGGAAATCGACAACGAGGTTGTTGTAACCGAAACAGTTGCCTCGCTCGGTAAGCCACACTTCACTCGCGCCACTTTCCATGGCTTTCTCATAAGGATAGCGCATATCCTTTCCCGAGAGAAACTGTGCCTTCTTTATGTTAACCACTTTCCCCGTCTTGGCCGCCGCCACGAGCAGGTCGGTCTGGCGACAGAGGAATGCCGGTATCTGCAAGACATCTACTACCTCGCCCGCTGGAGCCGCCTGCCATGACTCATGAATGTCGGTAGTCAACTTCAAACCAAATTTTGACTTCACGTCGGCAAGCATCTGCAATCCTCTTTCAATGCCAGGTCCCCGGAATGAGCGCAAACTCGTCCGGTTAGCCTTGTCGAAGCTCGCCTTGAATATTATGTCAGTGCCAAGGCGATGGTTTATGTCAACCAACGTTTTAGCAACGGCATCAAGAAGTTCCGCCGACTCGATGACACATGGTCCGGCTATGAGTTTCACATCTTTATTATGATTATTGTGCAGATGACCGTTGAGCGTCATATAGCTGTCTTGCTGCTTATTATAGTCCATTGTATATGCTCTATTTTTTCGAGATGATAATGTTTTCCGCCTCTTCTTCTGAGTCGGCATGCTGTATATTAGACGGCGTGGGACTCACGAGATGCGCCGTGTCTGACACGATATGTATGTCGCGCTGCGGATAAGGAATCTCAATATTCTTGTCGTTCAACGCATCATACACCGCCTCCATGATATCTCCCTCGGCGTAGGTCTGCTTTCTGGAGTCGACCCATGCGAGTATCTTGAAATCTATGGAGTTATCGCCGAACCCGGCGAACACGGTCTTCAAGTACTTTATGTAGTTGGACTTGTTAAGTTTCACGAGTGCTGCGTCTATCGCGCCTTTCACCTCAGGCACCCTTGTGCCGTATGCCACGCCAATGGGTATGATAGACAGCACGTTGCCGTGGTTGCGTGTGAGGTTCTTGTAGTTCTTTGAGAACAGCTGTGAGTTTTGGTAGGAAATCACTGATCCGTCAAGTGCTTCCACCGTAGTCGAAGTGTAGCTAATGTTTCTGACGGTGCCTTTGGTTCCGTCTATGGATATATAGTCGCCAACCTTTATCCTGCCGGCCATGAGTGATATGCCATAGTAAAGGTTCTCAAGGATATCCTTCATTGCGAATCCAATACCAGTGGAGAGGCCGGCGGATATGGCCACAATCCACGAATTGTCGATATGAAATATCGTGAGCGTAACGAGCAGCCACGCTCCCCATATCACGACCTGTATTAGGTTGCGCCACATGGCAGTATGGCTCATCACGGTTTGCATGCTTGGCTTGCGCTTTTCCTCTTTAGCCTTTCGTTGTTCACGAAGGTTCAGTTGGTAATGAAGAGTGTGCAGCGAAACGTGGTTTACATATTTTGCCATGAAGAAGAATACCGACGCTTGAACGGCACGCATGATGCTGAACGTGAACTTGTCTGTATTGACAAGCGAGCGATTGAATAGGAAAAGGGTGGTGTCGCTGAGGTTAAACACGTCGGCTGCCCAATAGATGCTTATCAGGATTGACAGCGTGCCAAGTATTGGCAACGCCGCGGTATAGACGAAACGGAAAAACCACGTACGGCTCACGGGCGTGTCATCGTCAAAAAACTTTCTCCTGGGATCGTTGCCATATTGCTTGAGCAAGTCGGAAACACACGTTATGGTAAGTATGCAGGTGAGCTGCATCGTCCACCAAATGAGAATTTCCACCGACAAGAGCGAGTAGCCTACCATCGACGCCACGTCGCTCGCGAGAAAAACCGTGAGCGATACCCACGCGTAGAAAGAGTCGGTCGCTGGCAATTGCTTTGAATTTTTCCGGAGCGCGAACCATTGCCAGACTGTAAAGACGAGCAGAAGCAATGGCATCACGAGAGCGGACAAGACATTCGGGATGAGCACTATTCGGAAAAATATGACTATGAAGCACATTGCCATGATTGGTGTATAAATTCTCAATCCATGGAGAATCTGTTTGCCGTCGAGCCTTATAAGCAACGACAGCAATATCACGGCCATCAGCCAGGCATACTCCACGAGCAGACCCGATGCCATGGAAAGGAAGTTCTGGTTTATGGTTGCCTTGACCATGCCCAAGACAGCCGCGAACGTGATTACCGTTGCCGCAAGGATAATGCAAACGCGTTTTGCGCGGAAATTTTCCTTTGCCCTGTCGCCACCGTCAGAACCGAAAAGCCACCGGAGCATGAAGTCGGCCTTGTTCTTTTTCACGAGCTTCGTGATGACAAAGCCTATGACGATGTAAGCCAGGCCTGCGGCAATCAAGGCATAAAACACTATTATAGCGAGCAGAATGAGTATGATGCGGCTGTCCCAATCGGAATGAAACTTGTTGGTGGGCCTGTATTTTTCCGCCATCGTCTGGCCTGTTGTCTTGATCTCATTCTTGAGATTGCGCAACAGTGAAAAAACATTTTCACCATTGTTGTAGAATATGCTTGCCTGTATCTCGGCGTATCGCTTGTTGGCGTAGTCGTTGAGGCCCTTCAGCCTTGCCTCAGTCCGCTTGTATATGTCTATGTACTGCTGGCTTTGCTGCTTCTTATAGTTAAGCGTACGCCTTATGTTCACCGCGAGCGTTAGACACACGTTGCGGTCAATCTTCTCCTTGTCGGTCAAGGATGCGGTATACATCGAGCTGAGGTCGGAAATCAAGCTATCGTATCTTATTATTTCCTTGTTAGTCTCGTCCACATATTCACGGAAAGGCCCTACTGTCTCCTTAAAGCTTTTGTATTGTTCGGTGGCTTCGTGGCATGCGTAAGTGAGGTCAAACACGTTGCCGCTCTTCTGCGAATATAGCATTATTGCGTTTTGCTGACTGCGGTTCATCGTGGAAAGGAGCTGCTTCATCACTTGTTCACGCTGATCCTTTTGCGCGCCCGTTTGCCTTTCAAGCTTGTTGTGGTAGTTGCTCAGCTCTATGCGGAGCATGGCCAGCGAGCCGCCGATGTTGCGCTCCTTGAGCACGGCATACGATGGCAACGCCACAAGCAACATCAGCAATATATTTATAAGAAATGACTTGTGCATGACATTGAGATTAACCATGGCGCAAAGGTAATAAATATTTTTTTATGTACCAAACTTACATAAGTGAAAACAGGTCGGTCGGCTTTACGCTTGAATCGCAATGGCTTCACGCTTGAATCGCGTCGGCTTCACGCTTGAATCGCGACGCCTTTTAACCGTAAAGCCGATGCCTATACGCCGTAGAGCCAAACGCATCTTTTCTCACTTGACTTCACCTTACGATAAGACAGAAACAAAATGGCTACTATGAGCTACTTTTGTGTTACCATATTACCTTAGACTTAGTTATATGTTAATTATAATAAATTTGCAAGAAATCATTAACATTAAAATGTTAACCAATTAAGTTAATTAGTATCTTTGCGGCATGAAAAAGAAGACGATATGGACGATAGCGGTCATCATGGGACTGTCTTTCATAATACTGCTCTTTTTGCAGCTCACATATATTCGCGAGATGGCAAACATGAAGAAAGAACAGTTTGATGAAAGTGTGAACCGCGCCCTCTATCAAGCCTCACGCAACCTTGAGCTGAATGAGACCTTGAGGTATTTGGAAAAAGACGTAAGGGAGGCTGAGAAAAAAGAGAAAAGGCAAGATCTCAGACTTTCAAACTCTCAGGTGAATGCCAACGACTCGTTGTCGCGCCAGCCAGCATCCAGTGTCCGCGGTTCCAACTATGTCACTTTCCGCATGAAGATGAAAATGGACAATCCGGTGAAGATGCCTAAGGCCATGATCTTGATAAACGACAGGAACTCGAATAATGCCGCGAGCCGTTCGCTGCAGGAAATCGTGAAAAACAGGTATGTCTATCAAAAAGCCTTGGTGGACGAGGTGGTGATGAACATGCTCTATTCCGCCTCAGACAAGCCATTGAAAGAGCGCATCAACTTCAAGATACTTGACCAAGACATCAAGGCTGAGCTGACAAACAATGGCGTGAACATCCACTACCACTTCATCGTGACGACACAAGACGGACGAGAGATCTATCGTTGCCCAGACTATAGCGACGAGGGCTCGGAGTTCACTTACACGCAGGTGCTCTTCCGCAACGACCCATCATCTAAGATGGGCGTGGTAAAGGTTCACTTCCCCGACATCAACAGCTATATCTTCTCAAGCATAAAGTTCATGATACCCAGCGTGTTTTTCACGCTCATTCTTCTCGTGACATTCATCATCACGCTCGTGATAGTGTTTAGGCAGAAACGATACAACGAGATTAAAAACGATTTCGTCAACAATATGACCCACGAGCTGAAGACTCCGATTGCCAGCATCTCGCTCGCCACGCAGATGCTCAACGACGACACCGTGACCAAGAGCGAAAAGATGCGGAAACACTTGGTAGGCGTCATAACCGATGAGACAAAGCGCCTTAGGTTTCTCGTGGAGAAAGTGTTGCAGATGTCGATGTTCGACCGCAAGAAGTCATCGTTCAAGAAGAAGCATCTTGACCTCAACGAGATGGTGGAATCCATAGCCAACAGCTTCTCCTTGCGCGTGGAACACACGGGGGGCAAGATAAACGTGGACATTGGAGCCGTGGATTCTGACATCTACGTGGACGAAGTGAACTTCCAGAACGTCATATTCAACCTCATGGACAATGCCGTGAAATATCGCAAGGCGGATGAGCCAGTGGATATTTACCTAAAGACATGGAACGATGACAAATGGCTCTACCTCTCGGTTCACGACACAGGCAAGGGAATAAAGAAAGACGACTTGAAAAAGATATTCGAGAAGTTTTATCGTGTCGGTACTGGCAACGTGCACGATGTCAAGGGCTTTGGTCTCGGCCTCGCCTATGTGAAGAAAGTCGTGGACTTGCACGATGGTGAAATCAAGGTGGATAGCGAATATGGAAAAGGCTCAACTTTCACCATCAAGTTACCCGTGATTCATGATGAGGAATGAGTATGGAGGAATCAAACAACTTCCCCAATTGGATTTACGCTAAAATAAATGTTTAAGAACAAGATACATTTTCAGAATAGATAATAATAACATTAAAACAGGAATACTATGGAAGAGAAAACTAAGATTCTGCTTTGTGAGGACGACGAGAACCTCGGAACATTGCTGTGCGAATACCTCATAGCCAAGGGTTACGACGCTGTGCTTTGCCCTGATGGAGAGGTTGGCTTCCGCGAGTTTCAAAAGGACAAATACGACATCTGCATCCTCGACGTGATGATGCCCAAGAAGGATGGCTTCACATTGGCGGGCGAGATTCGCCAAATCAACTCGCAAGTGCCAATCATCTTCCTCACGGCTCGCGTGCAGAAAGAGGACGTGCTGGAAGGTTTCGACAAGGGTGCCGACGACTACATCACCAAGCCTTTCTCCATGGAAGAGCTTGTGAAGCGCGTCGAGGCAATCCTACGCCGTGTGAAAGGCAAGAAGAACCGCGAGAGCACCAAGTACAAGATTGGCAAATACATGTTTGACACACAGAAGCAGCTTCTCACTATCGGCACTAAGCAGACAAAGCTCACTACAAAGGAGAACGAGCTGCTTTCATTGCTGTGCTCCCATGCCAACGAGATTTTGAAGCGTAACGATGCCCTGCGCACCATCTGGATTGACGACAACTATTTCAATGCCCGCTCTATGGACGTGTATATCACCAAGCTGCGCAAGCACCTCAAGGATGACGACCAGGTTGAGATAATCAACATCCACGGACAGGGTTA
>DJQL01000043.1:0-3311 GCA_002437565.1 Prevotella sp. UBA6387 | reverse complement strand
CCCATTGACTTGGGCGACAATCGCTAAATCCCTAATCGCAAACGGGTAAAAGCGTATAAACGAGTGAAGCCTGCTCCCAATGGGAACAGGCTTCTATGTTGTTTGGAATAAGTTTTTAATGTTGTCTTAACGACTTATTAACGTTAAGCGTCAGCTTTCTTTGTCTTAGCTGCGTAAGCCTCAGGGCTGAGTACGGAAACCGTGCTCTTGTCACGGGCACCTCTGTGGAAGTAAACCACACCGTCGGTCAAGGCATACAATGTATCGTCCTTGCCCTGTGCCACATTCTCGCCTGGGAAGTGCTTGTTGCCACGCTGGCGAACAATGATGTTGCCGGCAACAATCTTCTGGCCACCCCAAATCTTAACACCTAAACGCTGAGCTGCTGATTCACGACCGTTACGGGAACTGGTCTGACCTTTTTTGTGAGCCATCTTGTTTTACCTCCTGTTTTAAGCGTTAACTGATTTAACTTCTACCTCAGTGAAGTGGGTGCGATGACCATTCTTCACACGGTAATCTTTACGGCGTTTCATCTTGAACACCACTACCTTGTCGCCCTTTACGAGTGGGTTAACCACCTCAACGACAACCTTTGCGCCTTCCACTGTAGGCGCACCGACCTTTACGGCACCGTCGTTGTCGACGAGCAGCACACGGTCGAACTCAACAGTCTTGCCGGCCTCAACATCCTTGATGTGATTGACAAAAAGCTTTTTGCCTGCCTCTGCCTTGAACTGCTGACCGTTAATCTCTACGATTGCGTACATTTTGTTTATTATAAACGGTTTTTCCGCAAGGCGGACGACTTAAACGTGTCGCCACTTGTTTTAGCCTCCACGGACTCAAATTCGCTGCAAAGGTACATATTTTGTGTCACATGGCAATGTTTTGCTTCAAGATTTTTCTTCTATTTCGTAAATTTATTAATTTTGCACACTGCTTACAAAGCTGTGATAAGAAAATCATAATGGAAATGGTAATAGATAAGGAAAAAAACAAGGAAGAGTTTGAGAATCTGTTGCGTTCTACGAAACGTGAGGGCATGGACTATGTTTTAGAGGATCTTGAGAAAGGTGGCTTTTTCGAGGCACCAGCATCAGCGGGTCATCATCTCAACGTCGAGGGCGGCCTGTGTCAACACAGCCTGAACGCATGCAAGGCTGGACTGATGATATACGATGGGTTGAAAACCATAGACGCGGCCTCCGCTGGCGAGGTGAAGCGCGAGAGCGTAATCATTGCCACGCTTCTCCACGATGTCTGCAAAACCGACATATACAAAAAAACCATAAAGAAGCACAAGAACAAGCTCGGACAATGGGAGGAGGCCGAAGGCTACAACGTCAGCTACAAAGACTTCCCTATGGGGCATGGCGAAAAGTCGGTGATGATGCTTTTGCTCAGCGGTCTCGACCTGCACGACGATGAGATGCTTGCCATAAGATGGCACATGGGTGCCTTCGGTCTTAACATGAACTCCTACGAAGACGAGAGATGCTATGACACGGCAAGGCAAGAATATCCATTGTGCTGCATCGTGCAGTGTGCCGATTCCATGGCCGCGGCCATTCTCGAAGTGACCCCGGAAGATCGCGAGTCGCTCTGATAAGCTTAGGCCGATTTAATTGATTTTATACTGACAGACAAAGAAAAGGGCACACCCCCATAGTCTTGATTAATTGTCAACTATGAGGTTGTGCCCTTTTTGATGTTTACTCGTCGAAGTTTAGCGTGGGAGCTTTCTCTGAACCTGCGGAAGCCTCAAACTTCTCCATCTTGTCGAATCCGAACATTCCGGCGAAGATGACATTTGGGAAGCGACGCACCGATTGGTTGTAGTCTTGCACGGCGGCGTTGTATTGCTGACGCGCTTCGTTTATGCGATTCTCCGTACCCTCTAATTGTATTTGCAGACTGTGGAAGTTCTCGTTGGCCTTGAGCTCGGGATAACGTTCCGCCACTACCATAAGCTTGCCAAGTGCATTAGACAATTCGCCTTGCGCGGACTCAAACTGCTTGAGCTTCTCCGCGGTGAGGTTGCTGGCGTCGAGCTTTATCTGCCCGACCGAGGCACGTGCCTTTGTAACCTCCTCGAAGGTCTCTTTCTCATGCTTGGCATAAGCCTGCACTGTCTTGGCAAGGTTAGGGATGAGGTCGGCACGGCGCTGATAGGTGGCTTGCACGTCAGCCAAGGCCGTAGTAGCCGTTTCCTGCCTGTCAACCATCCCGTTGTAAGCGTTGCATCCGCCAAAGCAAATCAGCACGAGAGCCACTGCTACAACCAAAACTATGACTTTGCTTTTCTTCATGATCTTTTTCTTTATAGTTACACTTATCAAGTTAAATCTTTATGTTGTTAATGCTTTTTGGGGGCGGTTAACCTTGTCTGTCTTTACCAATCTCCGCCAGCTCCTCCGCCGCCAAAGCTGCCGCCGCCGAAGCTGCCACCTGAAGAATAACCACCACCGAAGCTGCCACCGCCACCACCGAGGAAGAATGGTGGAAGCCAATCATCATTGTCGCGACGATGGCGTTTTCTTTGCCTTGGCTTACGCAGTCCTGATTTCTCAAGCACATACAACGTCAATAAGTAAACCGGACGTGCAAAGCAAAAGAGGAGCACAAGTATAACGACAAGTATGGAACCGCCGTCATCGACGACATCATCATTGTCAACTACAATCTTGCCCGTCTTGAACTTGCTGTACAATGCCCTCGCCGTATATAGCAATGCTCTGTCCACATCGTTGACTTTCATGTTCTTCACGATGCACTCACGGGCTATGTCGTCGCACTCCACGTCAGTAAGGTCGCCCTCAAGCCCCTTGCCTGGGGCGATGAAATACTTGCGGTCGTTGACGGCAATGACCACGACCAGTCCGCGTCGTGTCTTTTTGTCGCCTACGCCATACTTGTTGCCAACGTCTTCTGCCATGCGAAAGCAATCTGCGTCTTTGACGTTGTTCACAACTATGAACACTGTCTGTATGTCGCACTCCTTGTCGAGGCGCTTCAAACAAACGTCAGCCGAGTCAAGGTCTGCTGGACTGATGATGTTGTCGGGATCACACACGTATCGATTGCGATCTTGAAGATGCACCATCGGTATGTTGTCAGCCGACCACGTGGTCGCCTTCGCGGCAACCATGGTGAAGAGTGCCACGACAAGCAGCGACAGTTTGGCAACTATGAGGTCACGCCACGTCATTGGCATTACTATTTTATTACGATCATCTTGGTTATGCGCACATCCTTTACAGGCCTGTCACGCTCATCGGTAGCCACGGCGTCAATGTCGCCAACCACCG
>DJQL01000009.1:3142-13465 GCA_002437565.1 Prevotella sp. UBA6387 | reverse complement strand
GTGGAGAAATATTTTGAGAACCCATATCCTCAGGATAAGATAAAGATTGACGACAAGGCATGGCAAGACAGGCTCAATGCCATATCTTCAGTGTTTAAGGCTGACGCAAGTCTTGTTCAAGGTTCAGTGTCGCTCGACTACAATGTGACCCGTTCTTATCTTGTCAATACGGAGGGTACCGAGGTGGTTCAGAACCGTCGCTCGGCAAGGGTAATGTTGGCCGTTCAAGCCATAGCCGATGATGGCATGCAGTTGCCATTGATGCAAGACTTCTTTGCCTTCGACCCCGATTCATTGCCATCGCAGGATGTAATGATTGCCTCTGCCAAGGACTTGCTGAACCGTGTGGAAGCGCTCCGCAAGGCTCCCGTCGCCAATCCTTACACGGGCCCAGCCATTCTCTCCGGCCCGGCGAGCGGCGTGTTCTTCCATGAGATTTTCGGCCATAGGCTTGAGGGACACCGCTTGAAAGAGGGCGGTGAGACGTTCAAGAACATGGTTGGCAAGTCGGTGCTGCCGACTTCCTTCCAAGTGTTCTGCGACCCCACCTTGCGCAATTATGCCGGCACCGACATGAACGGTTATTACCTTTACGACAGCGAGGGTGTAAAGGCTCGTAGAGTAGACAATGTCGTTGACGGCACTCTGCGCTCTTTCCTCGTGAACAGGGTGCCTCTCGATGGTTTCCCACAAAGCAATGGCCATGGACGAGCATCAGGCGGCAACGACCCGGTGAGCCGACAGTCGAATCTCGTGGTTGAGACAAAGGCTCCATATACAGACGCTCAGCTTCGCCAGATGCTTCGCCGTGAGGCCAAGAAGCAAGGCAAGGAGTATGGTTATTATTTCCGCACTGTCACGAGTGGCTATACCATGACAGGAGAGGGTGGTAGCATCAACTCGTTCAACGTGACCCCTGTTGAGGTTTATCGTGTGTTTGTGGATGGTCGCCCCGATGAGCTCGTGCGTGGCGTAAGCCTTATTGGCACGCCTCTCTCCATGTTCTCCCACATACAGGCAGGCGGCGACAAGCCAAGCACCTTCACGGGAATCTGTGGTGCAGAGTCGGGATGGGTGCCTGTCACGGCCTCTTCTCCATCAATCTTCGTCAGCCAAATAGAGACACAACGCTCACCTAAGGACAACAACATTCCTCCTGCGTTGAATGCGCCTGCTTTCACAGGGAAGAAAGTCACAGTCGATGGCGATGCCGACAATAAGGACAATGTTGACAACACCATCTTCTCTGCCATGAAGGATGAGATGGGCCGTACGCTTGATAGCTTGCGTGTTCAAGGAGCACCAGCTCCATTCTGGGCGGGTTACATCACCAACCGTTACCGCTCCTTCACTGTGACTGGTGAGCTTGGAGGCATTTCGCTTTCTAATTTCACGCCATGGAAGACAAGCACCATGACCCATGTGCTCCTTGGCAATTATCGTCGCAACAGTGATGTTTCCATGCAGCCACTGATCATAGGCGGTGGGTCTGACGACGCGCTTTCTTACGATGGCTTGCGCCGTTCGTTTTGGCAGAGTTCGTTCATGGGCTATGTCAGCAGTGTGAACATGCTTGCCCAGAAGCAAAACTTCTTGAGTCAAAACCCATTGCCGGCCGCGTTGGAGAAGATTCCAGACATGCAACATTCCGCACCTGGCACTTATGTCTTCGCGCCAGTCAATCGCGACGCTGACATTGATGTTGCCAAGCTTCAGGACTACGCCAAGGCCATGTCTGCGGTTTTCAACGACTACAAATACTTGTACAATACTTCGGTAAAGATTTCAGGCGACCAGCTTGACACCTATCGCAGCACATCCGAGAATGTCAATATCAAGCAGCCTCACGACATGGTGACTGTCAAGGTGAGCGCGCAGTTCACAGACGAGAACCGTGTATCGTTGGCCGACGACATGGTGTTGCAATATGAGCACATCTTTGAGTTGCCACCGCTTGACACTCTCGTGGCAAAGGTTCGCCGCTTTGCCGACGACTGCATGGCCTTGCGCAACGCCCCGGCCTTGACCGACGACTATAAGGGTCCGGTGATGTATGAGGGCGATGCTGCCGCTCAGGTGTTCACGGGCAATTATCTTGCACCAAACAAGTTCTATGCCCAGCCTGCTTTCCAGGAGAATCCAAAGTCGCTTGGCCAAAAGATAGGCAAGAAGATCATCGACGAGCGCATCACCATAACCAATGAAACTGCTCGCGCCGACTGGAATGGCACACAACTCTATGGTAAGTACACTGTGGATGCAGATGGCTTCAAGCCTCAGCCTGCCATGACAATTGTTGACAAGGGCGTGTTCAAGATGATGCTCAACCGCGTCACACCGGCACAGTTCGCATTGAAGAGCACTGGCTCGGCGCGGTTCTACAATGATCCCATGCAGGCAGTGCCTGCGGTTGGAGTGGGCACTCTCGTGGTCTCTGCTGAGGGAACGACAAATGCCGACAAGATGGAGAAGACTTTGCTGAAGCTTGCCAAGAAAGCAAAGGAAAAGTGTGCTTACGTCATCAGCAAGCCCACCGATTACACCTCTCTACGCTTGTATCGTGTAGACCTGAAGACGGGTGAGCGCACCTTGGTGAAAACAAACCTGATGGTCTTGCCCACGCAAGACCAGATGAAAAAGTTTGAGGCAATTTCAGATAGCTATGTCGTGGAAAACAACATACGTCCATACAGCTACTCGGTAGTCAGCCCAAGCAGTGTCATCATTGGCGACATTGAGCTGTCGACACCGACCATGAAGAGCAGCCGTGTGCCAGTGCTTGTATATCCATTGCAGCGATAAAGCAAAATATTTCTATTTTTACATCAGTTTAGTATAAATTCTCTCTCTTAGGCTTGTCTTTCGCGTGAGCGAAGGGCAAGCCTTTTTGTTTCGTTTAAATTGTGTTAACTATCCGCGATTTTCTTTTGTTTTTGTTGTTTGTATTTATTTTTTTTGTTTAGTTTTGCTATATATTATAATAGTTTAAAACCATGGGACTTATGAGATTGAAAGCTTGTTTATTTGTCAGTTTACTTCTTGCCTTGTTCACTTGTTGCACCCAAGATTCCACCGAAGATGGTCTCATCTCTCAGAGGCAAGAGCTTGAATCGAAGCTCATGTATTTAAGGACGAATTATGTCAACTCCACAAATTCTTTTGTATTGCCCAATGGCGAATGTTTGGCAGGAGCTATCTTGACTGCTGCTGAAAAACTTGGCATTAATTGGATACAAGATGAGGTTAGGAAGGAAGTGCGACTTTATTTTGGTGATTACTTTGTTGATGACGATGGTGAAAGAATTGGCGTCGCAATTACTGTAGAAAAATACAAGCCTTTTCTCAAGCACCTTTTTAAATCCGTATCTCCAATTGATTTGAGATATGTAGATGACAAATCTGATGAACTTGGCAAGAAATTAGTTGTCATAGGTATAGTCAAAGATCGTGTTTATGGCACTGCACATGCTTATTGTGTACATTCTCATTGCACCAAACATTCACCGCGTTGTTATATTTGCTATAATACTTTTACTGGATGTGATGAACATGTCAAAGCCGCCAGATTCGACCCTGTCTTGACGTTCTCTGTGCAAACTCCTTATCACGATTCTGATTTTCATTCTAAGAAATAAGTTTAATTGCCATGAAACATCTCTTTTTTTTGCTTTCGTTCTTGCTTTTAAGCAGCTCTGTCATTCTTGCAGCAAGTCCAGAGGATTCAATCCCAAGAGAATGGCTCGAAGGAGTAAGCTTGAAACCATGTAAAAAACTTTCTCGCTTAGAATGTGATTATAACATAGTGCGCCCCTATAATTTTCATGTTCTGAAAGATGGTTTAGGATGTGTCTTCATCTGTCAAGTTGGAACAAAGTTTTTGGAAGATCCGCTATTGATAGATTATTATTTTGGAGCGGAAGTCTCCAAAATGATTGATTATGCAGTCAAGCATCATTATTGGTTGGAGATAATCAGTTCTTCAGAGAATGACATATTTAGTAGGAAGCGTAATATCGTTTCCGTTTCCTTGATTCCTTATAATCTTGAGGGCACTTACTCTTATTTGCCTCCTTGCCCTGAGGAAATTGACTCAACATGGAGCGAAACTGGCGTTAGCATTGCTCCGGCGCCAGCAAGTGGGGTCGTAACGAGGGTGCTCTCGCCATTCTTTTTGGGCTTGAATAATAACCATGCCATTATTATTAATGGTTATCATAGCTTTATGTACAAGTGGGATGAGTATTGTTTTCACATCGACAATGTTTCTCGGCCAGCCTTGGCACTCATACGGCTTATAATTAAGTACCAAACCCCGGCTGATGTAACGTATGATGAAAAAACGAGAAAAATCTACAAGATACGTCTTAATCCAGAATGGAACGACACTATCATTGTAGGGAAAGCCCCCGCATCACGTCCTTTTATAAGTGTTCACGGCAAGTAGGCCGTAAAACGTTTTGACAATATGCACTCTGGCCGACGAAGTCGCATGCGAACAGTTGGCCTTAATGTTAATTTCTTGATTTTTAGGCTTGAAAAGTGGCGTATATGATAATTAATGCCTATATTTGCCATTGTAAGGAGAGCCTATATGAATACTTGAAGTTAACCCGTTCAAATTCTATTAATTTTTTAGCTTATGAAATTCAAGTTTTATCTTTTTGTCAGTTTGCTATTGGCATTCTTGGCATCCTGTTCGCAAGACTCCATGGATGACGACTTGTCCAATGACGGCATCACGCTGGAGCAAATACTCGAAGACGCTGCCCTTTCAGATGAAGCCCTTGCGTGTTATGACGCGGAAGGTTCTGGAATCGTGCCAAATGGCGAATGCCTTATAGGTGCGATAATGAAAGCCGGAGAGCAGTTCGGTGTCCGTTGGAAATATGGTCAAGTGAAGATGCTTGTGGACAACTTTTTGAATAAGCCAAACATTGATATCAATGGACACAGAATAGGTAATCCTTCTGATCCAAGATCTTTAAGGGACTTTCTTAAAACTTTTTTCAAAACATCGCAGATTATGGAGTTTGACAATCCTATTTTTATTGCTAACATGGGTAAAGGGTATATGGGAATTGCTATTGTGAAGAACTATGATGAGCAAAACTCAGGTCATGCTTATACAGTCCTCAGACGGTGTGACAAGCATAAGAATAACTGTTATGTTTGTTATGATCCCGTTGCAGGTAATGAGGTTCATCTAAAACATTCAGAGATAGCTTATGGTTTTTCTTTCTTATTAGCAGAACCGAAAAAAGTACCCAATTTGGACGATAATCGTTAATGTATAAATTTTCTTTGCTTATGAAACGTTTGTTATTTATTTTTTTAGCAGTTCTGCTCTCTTCGTTTCAGTTGTTTGCCCAAACCAGTGACGGAGAAGTGCCTTCCTCATGGTTGGAAGGAATTAATCCACGGACAGGAAAGAAAGTTAAATTGTGTTTGGGCAAGTTTATGCGCCTTTTGGAGCCAGTGTCATTGAAAACAAACGCGGATGGCACCTCAACCTTTTCATTTGATAAAGTGAGTGCGACAAGCCCGAACAAGGGTGTTCGCACGTGGAAACTTTCCGCTGAGGCACAAAACCTCATAAGCTATGCCATTAATCATCGTCAGTGGCTTAGCTTTGCTTATGAAGACAAGAGAGAAGAGGAAATTCTCGAAAACATTTCCTCCGTTCTTTCGTTGTCGTTAGTGCCTTATAGCTTTGAGTCGGAAGATTCTGTTGGTGGGGAAGTGCCCGAAAAAGAAAGGCCAGAATGGGTAAAGGATGGCGTAACCTTTTCTAATGATATTAAAGGAGACACGATTACGAAAGCCAAAATCTTCCCCATGTTAGCTTTGAAAAACGGTAATGCTTATCTTATGATGGCTGGAGCTAACATATTTGTCACAAATGGCTTTCGTGGTTGCCTTTATCATATAGACAACGTCCCTGCTTCTGCTCTTCCCTTCTTGAGGTTCTTGGTAAAGAACAATGCGGTTGTATTTGTCACCTATGACAAGTCTACTCTAAAGATTTATAGGCTACGTCTTTATGCAGGGTGGAATGAGACTATCGTAATTGGTAATGAAACAGTGAATGCCAAACCGCATTGACAATGTGTTTCTTGGTTTTGAAAAGCACGTAATGGTGTGGACGGCATGGAATGATGGATATGAGAAACGACAATAGAGACAACAAGAGACAACTTCAATAGCGTTTCCCATGCATATCGCAGAAAGATATAGTCTCTCATTGTCTCTATTGTCGTTAAAGCAAATTGCCATTCGGGTTGCTGGCCGGCACAAGACCGGCCACTGCAAAGCATTACAAACTGCCGCGTCGCAATCTTCTGCAAACTTAGAGTAGGAACGAAACACGTGTCTCGGCGCATGCTTGATGGGGTTGACAGCCTTTCCTTGTGCTAATATATTGCGCATCTATGCGCACGGTTGGCCTTAATGTTAAATTCTTGATTCTTAGGCTTGAAAAGTTGCGTGCTTGAAAAGTTTACCCTATATTTGCCATTGAAAGATTTACGATCTTGTTACTGCAAATATTCAAACTTAAAATATTTGTCCTTATGAGAAAAATGCTATTATTTCTTTTGCTGTCAGCTTTTTGCGGCTTGACAGCCAAGGCCCAACACATGCTCGCTTTCAACCTTAGCGATGTGGGTAACGACTCACTTACAATAGAGCTGCTTGACAAGAATTCATTTCACGACGTTGTGAAACGTGAGAGGGTAAAAGCCACAAACGGGCAGTTCTTTTATGACCTGAAGACGGACGTGGCAAGGAATATTCGTGTTTGTTCGAGAACCGGATGCTTGAACGCTTGGGTCGTGCCAGGGGAGCAAGGTGTCGTGACTGGCACGATGAAGAAGCATGTGTGGAGTGGTACGAAGTTCTATACAGAGCTTGCGAAAGTGAAAAAAGCCAAAGCTCCGTTTTTGGAACAAATGCAGCAAATGTGTGATGATGTTAACAATAAAAAGATGACCGATAAAGAAGCTTACGCGCAAATGGACATTATCGATGCCAAGATGGACTCTGTTAACCTTGCTTATATCAAGAAGCATCCAAACAGCGGCCTCAGCGTAGTGTTGTGTGGGACGTCATCTAAACCAATGGAGAAATTGAGCATGATTAACCCTAAAACCATCATCGGCCCCTTTTCCAATTATGCCATGATGCTCGTCGCTGATGACTTTTATGCAAAAATGCGGGAGAAAGCCTCTAAGGAATAGCAGGGGAGTTCCCTAATCATCTCTACCTGCACCCTGCAACATGATACCCAACCGTCAATGATATTTTAATACAACAAATACAACAAGTACAACATATACAATTTATACGCCCTAACATGGTTCGTCGAAAGGGCTAATGGAATACCGTCCATGAGAAGTTGTATATGTTGTACTTGTTGTATTTGTTGTTTTTCAAGGCGTGCCGCGTCTTATGGCCGTCGTATGCCACATTTGTGGTATGCCATATACCCACATTAGGGTAGTAAATATACCCATCGAATGCGATTTCAGGAAACTTAAAATAGCATTAACTTTGCAAACGGATAATAAAAAGTATTATTGTAAGAAAATCAGGATTATGAAACGAATGTGTAGTCGATCAGTCAAGCGAATGTGTCGCCTCATGGCATGTGGCACAATGCTCCAGACGGCTTGCCGTATGCTGGGGATGGTGAATGATTTGCGGTCGCTTTTAAGGCCGCTTAGGTTTAATTCAGGAGTTGAACGAAAAACAGTATTGGATGAACAACAAGCGTATCTTATTCTTGCCTATTGCGATAGGCCTTTCCACGTTGCCGGCGTTATCGGCGACCATCGACAAAACAACGGCTAAGGCCGACACTTCAAAGACCGTAGAGCCCTACGACCCAATAGACATCAACGAGATAGTGGTGGTGGGCTATGGCACGCAGAAGCGCACCCAGCTCACGGGCTCCGTGACCAAGATTGGCGGTTCCCTGTTCGGTAAGGCCACGGCACCGACCCTCGACGGCGCGCTCAATGGCGCGGTTGCCGGCCTCAACGTCACGGCCACGTCAGGCCAGCCTGGAGCCGCATCGCAAGTCCGCATACGTGGCGGCAACTCGGTGAACGCGAGCAATGAGCCCCTTTACGTGGTCGACGGTTTCATATATTATAAAGACGCGAGTGCGGCCAAGACTGGCCTTGGCGCCATAGAGAGCAGTCTCAACCCACTGTCTACAATTAATCCATCAGACATAGAGTCGATAGAAGTGCTCAAGGACGTGAGCGCGACGGCAATATACGGATCACGTGGAGCCAATGGCGTGATAATCGTGACAACCAAGAAAGGCACGCGCGGACGCACGTCAATCAATTATCGCTACACTGCCGGCTTCGACGTGGCGGCAAAGAAACTCGACCTGATGACGGCCAGCGAATGGGCTGGATTCCAAAAGACATATTTCTACAACAAGGGCGGCTATACCGATGAGCAGATCGCGGCTCTCGGTTCCGGCACCGACTGGCAGGGAGCCATGCTTCGCACGGCCTTTCGCCAAGCACACGAGTTGTCGGTGAGCGGCGGCACCGCCAAGAGCCGCTATGCCTTCTCCGCCAACTATACCGACCAGGACGGCATAGTGATCAATTCCGGTTTCAAGCGTTACAACTTCCATGTCAACGCCGATTGGAATCTCCTGCCAGGCCTAACGTTCGGCCTCAACGCCACCTACGGCAAGAGCACCCAGGAGGGGCTCACCACCACGGAGGCCGTAGCCTACAACTCTTCGCCCTTCTCGGCAGGAATCACCAACAGTTTCGTTTATGGACTGCTCACGCCACGCGTGGTGCCTATCTACGCGGAGGATGGGTCTTACAACTACGCCAACCCATACGAGTATGCCTATTTCGCGATAGGCAGCAAGACGTCAAACGCCGTGAGCGACCTGAAAAACTCTGTGGCGGAGAGCATAAACGATTATTTGCTGTCCAACGTGTGGGCGCAATACGCCTTTGGCGACTTTCGAGCCAAGGTGAGCGTAGGGCTCAACAAGGAGCAAATCACGCAAAACTATTTCTCGCCCAAGTACACTTCGCTTGGCCTTGCCAATGAGGGACTTGGCGGCATTGGCAACAAGAGCAACGAGGTGTGGCAGCAGGAATACACATTGGGCTGGAGCCATGTCTTCGGCAACATACACGATGTTGACGCGCTCGTGGGCTACACGCGCCAAAACAGCAAGGTCAACTACAACTCCTCGCTCACGTCCCACTTCACCAACGAGACCTTGAAGCAAAACAACCTCGCCGACGGTTCGCAGGTGTATCCTCCGCAATCTGGATTCTCGGAGGCTTCGCTCAACTCTATCATCGCACGCGTCAACTACACTCTGCTCGACCGCTACAACGCCACGGTGACCTTCCGCGCCGACAACTCGTCGCGCTTTGCCAAGACGCATCGTTGGGGTCACTTCCCTTCGGTGGGACTGTCGTGGAACGCGAACCGTGAGAGTTTCCTACGCGACGTGAGAAATCTCTCCAACCTTAAGGTTCGAGCCTCGTGGGGCAAGGTGGGCAACCAGGAGATAGGCGACTACGAGTATGCGCTCAACTACAAGGCCACGCAGTACAACGGCCAGTCGAGCTACACCAAGACCAACATCTACAACAAGGACTTGCGCTGGGAGACCACCACGTCGTATAACGTCGGCGCAGACATCGGTTTCTTCGACAACCGCCTCGCCATCACGGCCGACGCCTACTACAAGAAGACCAGCGACCTCTTGCTCGACGTGCCAATAGGCTTCAACCAGGGCGTGAGCACACAGCTCCGCAATGTGGGCAACGTGGTGAACAAGGGCGTGGAACTTACCATCGACGGACAGCTCTTGCGCAAGCGCGACTTGCTCTGGACCGTGACCGCCAACATTGCCCACAACTGCAATCGAATCACGAGCATGGGCTCGGCCAGCGACATCATCATGGGCTCGTCGGGCGAGACCATCCTGCGCAAGGGAGAGGCGCTCGGCACGTTCTATGGCTTGCGCTTCGACGGCATCGTGCAGACAGGCGACGACCTGGACAAACTGCCCACCGTGAGCGGAAAAAGGCTTGAGCCGGGCGACGTGAAATTCGTGGACCAAGACCACAATGGGCGCATCGACGGCAAAGACCGTGTGGCTCTCGGGAGCATCCAGCCCGATTTCACATACGGCTTCTCCACTCAACTCAGGTGGCGCAATCTTGATGCCAGCGTCAGTTTCGCCGGCAGTCACGGCAACAAGCTCTTCAACGCCCTTGGACGCAGGCTTGAGCAAACCGGTGACAGCTACAACCTCTTGCGCAC
>DJQL01000009.1:557-3061 GCA_002437565.1 Prevotella sp. UBA6387 | reverse complement strand
CGCACCATATCCTATATCGACAGCAGGTACGTGGAGGACGCGTCCTATCTGAAACTGCGCAACCTTACCATAGGCTACACGTTGCCGATACCCAAGAGCGTAAAGGCAAAAGTGAGAATATTCGCCACTGGTTCCAACCTGTTCACTATTACTCCCTATTCTGGCTATGACCCGGAGGTGGCTTCTGGCACCGATTCTGGTGCCTATCCAGCTGCTCGCACCGTAGTGTTCGGGGCGGAAATCAGCCTCTGACATTTTACCACAATTCATCAACCATCAAAAATACGAAGCATCATGAGAAATAACATATTCAGCACCATCGGCATATCCTTGGCCATTACGGCCACGACATTTTTGACAGGCTGCAACGCCAGCGACGAGACCCCAGACGACAACGGTGGCGGCGGCACAATAAGCAACCCCATAACCAACGATGCCACGGCCATCTCGACCGTAAACGGAGTCTATTCCAACTGGCAACCGCTTAGCTCGTCGTTCACGTTTGTCATAGAGCTCAACTCCAATAAGATGATCTCGTTTGAGGGCGAGGAGTCGGAGGCCGGGCCGCTCAACAGCCGCTTCGAGCAGACCGCCGACACATGGTATCAGCGCAAGGTGTTCAACAACCTGTTTCTTGGCATAAGCACCGACAACGACAACATAAAACTTGTCAACGAGGCATACAAGGCCGGCAACCTGACCGAGGCGGGCTACAAGGCTGCCATAGGCAAGGCCAAGTTCTTGCGCGGATTGGCCTATCTCTACTTGGTGCAGCTATGGGGCGAGGTGCCGGTGTTTACCGAGGAAGGCGGCAGTGCCACCGAGCGGCAGCCAATTGATAACGTTTACGACCAGATCGTCTCCGACCTCACCGATGCCGAATCGCTTCTCAACGACTACAACGGCGACCCTGTCACGCCGAGCAAGCAGGCTGCCGAGGCATTGTTGGCGCGAGCCTATCTCGCGTGGGGCGACAACCCGTTGAGCTATGAGCAGGTGCAGGCCATAGCCGAGGAGCAGAAAGACCCTGAGTTTACCACCACGCCATCGCGCCTACAGCTGGCCGTGGAATATGCCGACAAGGTGATAAGCAGCGGCAAGCTGGCCCTTGACCCTGATTTCGCCAAGCTCTATGGGCGCGACTATGAGAGCAACAAGCGCGGCACCAACGAGCACTTGTTCACCATAAAGCACGATGGCGACAAAAACGACGCACAGGGCAACCACCAGACCCACTGCGCATGGACGTTCCCATTCCAGAACGGTGAGAACGGGCATGCCTTCAACGAGATACACACCGAGGTGGCCGACATCAACCTCTACGATGACTGGAAGCGCGAGCAGCCTAACGACAAGCGCTTGGCAAAGACCTATCTCACCAAGATCAAGAACCCGGAAGACGGCTTCACTTACACCTACTATTCACCCATCTATACGCCCATAAACGGCAAGGGCGTTGACCAGTCCTATGATGACGCGGAGAACCTTGAGATAACCCAAAACTCCGTGGACCGCATCGAGCTGCGCTATGCCGAGGTGCTGCTCACCAAGGCTGAGGCCCTTGTGCAGCTCGGACGCAACAAGGAGGCCGCCGCACCGTTCAACGAGCTTCGCCGCCGCGCTGGGATAGCTGAGGTTGACGCGCCCACGTTAGACCAGATAAAGCGCGAGTGGGACTATGAGTTCACCTACGAGCAGAAGTCGCTGCTCAACAGCCTGAGATGGAAAGACCTTGTGGCATCGGTCAAGAAGGTGAAAAACTATGAGCACTTCGATGACAGTTATGCCACGGAGGGTGCCACGGGGCGTGATGGCAGCACGGTGTCGTCGTTCTTCGCCAAGGTCCACAAGCATCTCGTGGCCAAGTTCAACAACGTCCGTGGTCGTCACTATCGCCAACCAATCCCAGAGGGCTTGAAAGGCGAGGATCTTGGCATCCTGCCGCAGAATCCTGGCTACTAACTGGCAAATGGTCTCGATCTTTTTTTGAAAGGCGAGAACCTAAAAGGCAGGTCTTTGAAAACTAATTAAGGAGAAAAAGCCGTAACTTTGCATGGCCGTGGGTCGCGTCCGCCCCTTGTGTGCGGAAAGGCTCGCGGCATTGCAAATGAAAAACAAAACATGAAACCATATAATGTCTAAGCAATTCAATTCCAAGCAAATCGTTCTTTGGCTGGGTGCCTTGGCGATAGGCGCGGCCTTTGGACTCACAGGCGTGTCGTGGATTGACCATGTCGCCGACTTCGTGGCGTCTGTCTACACGCGCCTGTTCCAGCTTCTTGCCGTGCCGACCATCGCGCTTGCCGTGGCCACCACGCTCGCCTCGCTCGGAGGGCGCGACGACACAGGCCGCATATTCCGCCACGCCATAACCTACACCCTCCTCACCACCATCGCGGCCGCGGCGGTGGGCATGGCCTTGTTCTTGATAATCCATCCTGAGAACCTGCCCGTGGGAATGGTGACAAGCGGTGCGAAAGATGTGCCGGGCGACCTTGGCCAGA
>DJQL01000009.1:0-499 GCA_002437565.1 Prevotella sp. UBA6387 | reverse complement strand
GGCATAGCCCTTGCCAAGATGCCAAGTTCCGACGGCAAACAAGCCGTGCTGAGGGTTCTTGGCGGATTACAGGAGCTGCTTTTCACGCTCATCCATGCCCTGATATGGGCTTTGCCATTGGGCATAGCCGCCTATGCCGCCCAACTCTCAGCGCAGGTGTCGGCGGGTGTGGTGGCGGATTCCCTTGGGCGCTACACGGCCGTCATCCTTGGCGGCAACCTCATTCAGTTTGCCATAGTGTTGCCATTGTTCCTCGCCGTCCGTGGCGTGAACCCGTTGAAAGCGTTTCGCGCCATGTCGCCAGCAGTGCTCATGGCCTTCTTCACCAAGAGTTCGGCGGCCACGCTGCCTGTCACCATGCAGTGCGCCGAGGAGCGATTGGGCGCGGAGCGTCGCGTTTCGCGCTTCGTGTTGCCAATCTGCACCACTATCAACATGAATGGCTGCGCGGCGTTCATTTTCGTGACCTCGCTTTTCGTGATGCAAAACGGCGGCGTGG
>DJQL01000120.1:9440-10798 GCA_002437565.1 Prevotella sp. UBA6387 | reverse complement strand
ACTCCTTGGCAGAAGTTGAGGATATGATGAAAGATTATCCATTGGTGATAGCCAAATTTAAGGTAATGAGAGACTTGTTGATTGGTATGGGATTTGATTTGAAGTAGAGCAATATGAAAAATAAGATATTATTTTGGGTGGCATTGGTCTGTGTGACTTTTGTTTCTCAGGCTTGTCATGATGATGAATCCGAGCCTGTGGTCGTTCCCTCGCAGACTGGTACAATGACAGACAAGGATGGAAACAGCTATCATTGGGTTCGGTTGGGTGATTTAGACTGGATGGCTGAAAATCTGAGAGCAGGAACTCCTTTCTATGAGCAGATGACAGCTGACTCCAGTGGATATCTTGTGCAATATGGAACGTTGGAGGAGGCTGTTAATATGTTGAACTCTTATGGCAACTATTATACGTATGCCCAGGCTTTGGAAAATTGTCCTGAGGGCTGGCGATTGCCGACCGATGATGATTGGAAAAATTTGGAACGCACATTGGGCATGAAGCATGTAGATGACGAGGGCTGGCGTGATGGTGCAGCTGATCTTCTCGTACAGACTGCGGAAGGTGGTACAGGATTGGGACTCAAGTATGGTGGTGAACTCTGCAAGTGGGGATATGGCAGCCAGACGGATTCAATAGTCAAGCCTTATCGTCAGGAAGAGTTTGGGCTCTATTGGACGGCGACCAAGGATACGACAACGGAGGAGAGAGTTTGGTATCGCAGGATAATGAGTGGACTCAATAAGGTAGAGCGCCGTAAAATGGCAACATTTGCTCATTATTTGTCTGTGCGTTATGTTAGGGATGCTAAGTGATAATAATTGGATGTAAGTGATTTTGATGAAAAAAGCAGTAATATTCCTTGTATGTTTCTTTTCTTTTGCATTCTCTTTTGCAGAAAACCAAGGAAAAGGATTGATGTTCAAGATTTCCGGAAATGGATTGAAGACTCCCTCGTTTTTCTTGGGGAGTTTTCATTACATGGATGGAGAAAGTGTGCATCAATTGGCATCGTATGATTCTGTGTTTTCACGTGTTTCACAGGTTTGTTTTGAGACAGATATGAATGTAACACCGAAGACTATTGAAAATGCACAGGGAATTAGCAACAGAACGTCCGTGTCTAAATTACCTGCGGAGAACAATCCCACAAGTCGTTTTTTGCCAAAAGACAGTACATATATAATAATGTTAGGTGTGAAAAAAGGACATGACATGGATTCTGTATTCACGAGTTTAGGATTGCCAAAAGCAGTTCTTGATTTACGTCCCTCATATTTGCGCATGGTATTGGATATCATATATATTAATAAGGTGTTCTCTTCCACCAATCCTGCGGATACTGTTGCGCGACGCTT
>DJQL01000120.1:5506-9381 GCA_002437565.1 Prevotella sp. UBA6387 | reverse complement strand
GAGCAATAAGACTATCTTGAAGCTTGAACCTATAGCTGTTCAAGATTCTATTTTGAAGAAAATGATGGAGAAGACGGTTAATTCTGTTGGAACGCCGATTTCTTTGTATGATGATATGCAAAAAGTTTATGAATATTGCATGTCGTTAAGTCAAAGAGTTCAGCAGGTATCGTATGCTCGCAAGTTGTATCTTGCTGGAGAAAGTGGAGAATTGCTAAGTTTGTTGTCTCAAAAATCCATGAAAGGTGCAGATATAGATATGCAAGTTGCCAATCGCAATGCCTCATGGATTAAGGAAATTCCCATGATTATGAAGAATGGTTCTACCTTGTTTGTCGTAGGCTTGGCCCACCTCTTGCCTTATAAAGATTCTGTAGGAATCCTGGCGGAATTGAAGCATTTGGGCTATCATGTAGAAGTGGTTGATTGAATGTTTGCCCATGAAGTAATAGATTAATTGTTTATGTACCATGAATAGATTATTTGTTTTTTTATTTTTGTTTTTGTGCAATTCTTTTGGCAATAGAATATTTGCTCAGGTTTTGAAGATTCAGGCTCCAGATACTACATTGCAAAAGCAGACTACCATCATTGTGATGTCTTCCGCACGTAATCCAATCAATGTGCGCCCGACGTTTGACAAAAAGGGAAACTATGAATTTAAGGATACTTTCTCTCTTCCTGATAAACGATTCTTTCTTGCAACAGGGCGTGGCTTGCAAAGAATGTTTCTGAAGGATAAGTCAAAGACAACAATCAAGATGTTTAAAGCTAATGATTCAACCTATCCTCATTATATATATAAAGGTTATGCAAGTGATGCTTATGAGCTGGCTGATGCAATGCGTGATGGTTTCGCATATTCCCGTTATTTCTCTAAAAAAGGAGACAATAAGGAAACCTTGGCGAGTTATGACAAGAAGTTGGCTGGTTTGGACTCGTTGCACACGAGTTATTTAACACGAGCTAAGTATTTGAAGGAAGGGGAACTTGTCGAAATCTTTACCGACAAGGCGGAGTGTGAATATTTGATGCTCAAAGGCTCCTTGATGAAGCTCTATGACAAGGAAAATGGCATCGACTTCTTGGGGGATGCAAAATTGCAAAGTGTGATAGATAGGATAGATGTCAACAATCCTGTTCATGCAAGTTATTCATTGGTGCCTTTATTCTTGAAATGCAAGATTTCTTCCAAATATAATGATATGCCATTAGAATGGGCTACAGAATTTGTTAAGAATGTCAATAAGTATATACACAACCAGGAAATCAGGCATAACATGGAGATGACAGCCATCATGTATGCCACTACTTATATGAATAATAGTCAGTTGGAAAAGTTTTGGCCTTTTTACAAGCAGCAAGCCAGCAAAGATATAGTTGATATGTATTCAGCTCAGGTCGAAGCCATGATTAATAATAAGGCTGGTGTGATGGCTCACGACAATGAGTTTTGTGATACGGCAGACAATGTCCATCGCTTCTCCGAGTTCAAGGGCAAGGTGCTTTACGTGGATATTTGGGCTACTTGGTGTGGCCCATGCAAGATGGAGATACCATATTTGGCAAAGCTCGTGGAGCATTACAAGAACAATGACAATGTCAAGTTTATCAGTATTTCTGTCGATACCAACAAGAAGGCTTGGGAGAACAAGATAGCCGCGGACAAACCTGCTTGGTCGCAATATATAGCAAGCAAAGAGCAGTATGCCAAGATTTCCAAGGATTGGGGAATCATGGGCATACCTCGCTTCATTCTCATCAATAAGGATGGTACGATATGTTCTGGTGATGCGGATCGCCCAAGTAACCCGAATATTATACCAACCATAGATAAGTTGCTAAATAGTGTCCACTGAATCAATAAATCGCCGTTATAACCATGTAGTGTCTTGGCTGGAGCTCAGAACACGATAAAAAACGCCAAGTCATACAATAATTCCCGCATCTTGTACAAACAGCCCAATAAATTGTCTCGCTTCAGAAAACACACAGTTCTTTGCAGTGTCAATAAGAAAAATCAATTAAAGAATAAGACAATGAAGAGGTTAATGGTTGCGCTGATGATGGTTGGATTGGCTGTTTAAATCTTGATAACGAAAAATGAAACTTAAGTGGAAATGCTTCCGTACGTTCGTGGCGTGGAAGCATTTTTTCTTATTTGTGCCATTGGCAATTTGCTGTGCGTTTACAACAGCTCTTGCAACGTCGGGTGCGGCGATGACCTTCGCCAGGCCGTCGGTAGACCCCATCGTCACCGCCTCGCCTTTCTCGAATATGGTGATGCCAATAATTTAAGAAGAGTTATAACAACAATGTGTAAGGGCTTCTGAAATGACGCATTGCGCACCATGCAAACGATTGCGCACGCCATATGTTTCATTTTATCTGACATAAATCAAAAAAAGTTATGGAAAATGGCTATTTTTGCATTAGAAAACAAAACTAACGACATATAATGGAATTTCGGTTTAACGTAGATTATCATACAAGTTTTGGCGAGGACGTGGTGCTGAATCTTGTAAGCGGCGTTTGCAAGGACGCTCCACAGTCCAAGTTTCACATGATGACGCAAGACGGCATCAGGTGGACTTGTGAGTTGAACATTCATGCCACGGGCACGCTCGTGTATTATTATGACGTTGAACGTCAGGGGCACACCGTGCGCCACGAGTGGACGACCGTGATGCACATCTTGGAGCTGAATGCCGAGATGGGCAACCGCTACACCGTCTACGACAGGTGGCACGACATGCCCGATGACTCCTACCTGTATAGCTCCGCTTTTACCGATTGCATCCGTGGCAGTCGCGTGGAGAGGCCTGCCAACAGCTCTTTCGGCCGCACTGTTCGCCTCGTGGTCAGGGCTCCGCAGATAAGCGGTGCCACGCTCGCCATCGTGGGCGAGCCCGACGCGCTTGGCAACTGGGACCTCGCCAAGGCCCTGCCAATGAAGCAGCACGCCTACAACGAGTGGGTCGTGGACCTCGACGCGGCATGGTTCGCCGGCGGCAAGGTGGAGTTCAAGTTCGTGTCGGTGAGCGATGACGACCCAACCGACGCCATGTGGGAGGAAGGCTACAATCGCGAGCTCGCGCTGTTAGGGCTCGACGATGGCGACGTGGTGGCCTACGACCTCGACCAAGCCTTCTTCGCGATTTGCGACACCAAGGTGGCTGGCACGCTCGTGCCCGTGTTCTCGCTACGCACCAAGAAATCGTTTGGAGTGGGCGACTTCGGCGACTTGGAGAAGATGGTCGACTTCATGTGCGCCACAGGCCAGAAAGTGCTGCAGGTGCTGCCCATCAACGACTCCACCATCACCCACACCTGGACCGACTCATATCCATACTCATGCATCAGCATCTTTGCCCTGCACCCTCAATACGCATGCCTCCACAAGCTGCCCTTGCTACGCGACAAGGCCAAGAGGGAGAGATATGAGAAAGAGAGGCGCGAGCTTAACAACTTGCCGCAGATAGACTATGAGCGAGTGAACAAGACCAAGATGGCCTATCTCCGCGACCTCTACGCGCAGGAGGGAGAGAAGACTCTCGGCACGCGCGCATTCAAGGAATTCTTCCGGGAAAACGGACAGTGGCTCGTGCCATACGCGCAGTATTGCACGCTGAGAGACGCTTACGGCACAGCCGACTTCACGCGGTGGAAAGACCACAACCTCTGGAATGAGGCCGACCGAAAGAAACTCTCAGACCCAAGGAGCAAGGAATACGAGACCGTGGCAGTGTGGTACTACGTGCAGTTTGTGTTAAGCCAGCAGATGAAAGCCGTGCACGACTACGCGCGCCAGCGCCATGTCATCCTCAAGGGCGACATACCAATAGGCGTGAACCGCCATGGTTGCGACGTGTGGA
>DJQL01000120.1:0-5419 GCA_002437565.1 Prevotella sp. UBA6387 | reverse complement strand
GGGCAGAACTGGGGATTCCCCACCTACAACTGGCAGGAGATGATCAAGGACGGATGCAGGTGGTGGGTGCGCAGGTTCGGCAACATGGCAAAATATTTCGACGCTTACCGCATAGACCACGTGCTCGGATTCTTCCGTATCTGGGAGATACCAATCGATGCCGTGCACGGACTCTTGGGACAGTTCGCCCCGGCTCTTGGCATGACCGCCGACGAGATACGCGGCTATGGGCTCAACTTCCAGGAAGCGCGCTTCACCGAGCCCTTTATCACCGACTGGGTGCTCAAGCGCGTGTTCAAGGAGCGTGCCGCGGAGGTCAAGGACAAGTACCTCGACCGCATCGACAGTGAGCGCTACAAGATGAAGCCCGAATACGACACGCAAAAGAAAATACAGAAACTCTTCGAGAACGTCACCGACCAGGGCGAGCTCAACTTCCGCGACGGGCTCTATTCGCTCATCAGCGACGTGCTCTTCGTGTGCGACCGCGCCGACAAGGGCAAGTTCCACCCACGCATATCGGCACAGTTCGACTTCATCTACGAGAGTCTCTACGACAACGACAAGGCGGCGTTCAACCGCCTATACAACGATTACTTCTATCGCCGCAACAACCAGTTTTGGTATGGCGAGGCCATGAAGAAGTTGCCCGCCATAGTGCAGGCCACTCGCATGCTCGCATGCGCTGAGGACCTCGGCATGGTGCCCGACTGCGTGCCATGGGTGATGAACAAGTTGCGCATACTGTCATTGGAGATACAGTCGATGCCTAAAGACCCGCACGTGCGTTTCGGCCACCTCTCGCGCAACCCATACCGATCGGTGTGCACCTTCTCCACCCACGACATGCCCACGCTCCGCCAGTGGTGGGACGAGGATTGGGACCGCACGCAGGCCTACTACAATACCATGCTCTACCGCCAAGGCTCGGCGCCTCACCCACTGCCAGGGTGGCTCGCCCGCGACATCATATCAAGGCAGCTCACCTCGCCGTCGATGCTCTGCGTGCTCAGCATACAAGACTGGCTCGCCATGGACGAGCAAATTAGGCTCGCCGACCCAGACAAGGAGCGAGTGAACGTGCCGGCCATAACGCCATACTACTGGAGATACCGCATGCACCTCAACATAGAGGATCTCATTGCCAACAAGAGCTTCTCGCAGAACATCAAGGACCTCATACAGGAAAGCGGAAGATAAAAACCACATTATTGATATACAAAGCTCATGAGAAAATCATTCGCACTTACCGCCCTCGCGCTGTTGCTCTCTGTCACGGCATTGGGGCAAACAGTGAAGTCGCCCAACGGTAACGTCTCAGTATCGTTCTCGCTGACGGGAAACGGCGTGCCAACCTATGAGATGTCCTACAAGGGCAGGCCGGTGGTGAAGCCATCCAGTCTCGGCCTGGAGCTCGCCAAGGACAAGCATGCCTCGAAGCGCATGAAAGAGACTTCGCTGATGGACGGCTTCCAGGAGATGGACAGCCAGGTGTCTTCTTTCGACGAGACATGGACACCGGTATGGGGACAGTACGGAAAGATACGCAACCACTACAACGAGATGGCGGTCAACCTATTCCAGCCTTCTTCAAACAGGAAGATGACCATCCGCTTCCGTGTCTACGATATTGGCATGGGGCTCCGCTATGAGTTCCCGGCACAGAAAGACTTGGTCTATTTCGTCATCAAGGAAGAGCATACGCAGTTTGCCATGACGGGCGACCACACCGCGTGGTGGCTGCCGGGCGACTACGACACCCAGGAGCAGGAGACGACAGAGAGCAAGCTGTCGGAGATTCGCGCAAAGTTGCACGATGCCGTCAACTGGAAAAACTCTTCCGTGGCCGTGTTCTCGCCCACGGGAGTGCAGACGGCATTGCAAATGAAGACAAAGGATGGGCTCTACATCAACATACACGAGGCAGCTTGCATCGACTACGCCACGATGCACCTCAACCTCGACGACAAGAACATGGTCTTCGAGAGCTGGCTCACACCAGATGCCACAGGCAACAAGGGATACATGCAGACTCCTTGCAACACGCCATGGCGCACGGTGGCCGTCAGCGACGACGCGCGCGACATGCTCGGCGAGGCCAACAACTTGATTTACAATCTCAACGAGCCTTGCAAGATAGAAGACACGTCGTGGATTCACCCGACGAAGTATTGCGGCGTGTGGTGGGAGATGATAGTAGGCCGCAAGACGTGGAGATACACCGATGATTATCCTTCGGTGAAGCTCGGCATCACCGACTATGCCAAGTCGAAGCCCAACGGCAAGCATGGGGCAACCAATGAGGAGGTGCGCAGGTATATCGACTTCGCCGCCGCCAATGGCCTCTCGGAGGTGCTCGTCGAGGGATGGAACGAAGGATGGGAAGACTGGTCGGGACACATGAAAGACTATGTGTTCGACTTCCTTACCCCTTATCCCGACTTCGACATCAAGGCGCTCAACGAGTACGCCCACAGCAAGGGCGTGAAGCTCATGATGCACCACGAGACTTCTTCGAGCGTGATCAACTATGAGCGTCACATGGAGAATGCCTACAATCTCATGAACAAGTATGGCTATGATGCCGTGAAGAGTGGCTATGTGGGCGACATCATACCTCGTGGCGACCACCATTTCTCGCAGGAGATGAACAACCACTACCTGCGCTGTGTCACCGAGGCGGCGAAGCACCACATCATGGTCAATGCCCACGAGGCCACACGACCCACCGGAATAGCGCGCACGTGGCCAAACTGGATTGGCAACGAGAGCGCGCGTGGCACGGAGTATGAGGCGTTCGGTGGAAGCCGCCCAGACCACACCGTCATACTGCCGTTCACGCGCTTGCAGGGTGGACCGATGGACTACACTCCTGGCATACTCGAGACGCAGCTCAACACGTGGAGCAAGAACAAGAACTATGTACACACCACCCTCGTGGGACAGCTCGCCCTCTACCTCGTCATGTGGGGACCCATACAGATGGCGGCTGACCTGCCAGAGAACTACGCCAAGTATATGGACGCGTTCCAATTCATAAAGGACGTGGCGGTCGACTGGTCAGACAGCAAGTATATCGAGGCAGAGCCGGCGCGATACATCACGGTGGCGCGCAAGGCCAAGGGCGCCGACAACTGGTTCGTGGCCGGAAAGTGCAACGAGGACGGGCACAACAGCACCGTCAAGTTCGACTTCCTCGACAAGGGCCGCAAGTATGAGGCCACCATCTACTCCGATGCCAAGGGCGCGTCGTTCGACAAGAACCCCAAGGCTTACGTCATCACGAAGAGAAAGGTGAAGAAGGGCGACGTGCTCAAGTTCACCCAGGCTCCCGGAGGAGGATTCGCGGTGTCAGTGAAAGCATTGTAATATAGCATTATCGATTTGTAGCCGCGAATTTAGACAAATTCGCGGCTATATTGTTTTAATCCATTCAAGGCAAAAATCAAGACATATGAATTTGAGAAACTTTCTGGTCTCGGCGTTATTCTTCCCATCTTCCCTGCTCGCCTCGGCGCAAGGCTTCGACTTTGACGAGATGAGCTATTCGCCATCGCGCACCGTTTTCAAGCTCTTTGCCCCAAGCCTGTCCAAGGGCGTCGTGCTCAGGGTCTATGCCAAGGGCGACGCGGTCGCGAATCAAAAGCCTGTTTTTAAGAAGCGGATGAGGCTGTCGGGTGACAACCTATGGACTCTGGAGCTCAAGGGCGACCAAAAGGGGAAGTTCTACACCTTCGACACCGGGCGTGGCGAGACACCGGGCGTGTTCGCCAAGGCGGTGGGGGTGAACGGCAGGAGAGGAGCCATCATCGACATGGAGAAGACCAATCCGGTGGGGTGGGAGGCCGATCATGTGCTTCCTACGCAAAGGCTCACCGACGTGGTGCTCTATGAGATGCACCACCGTGACTTCTCCATCGAGCCTGGCGCGGGGTTCTGTCACAAGGGCAAGTTCCTCGCGCTCGCTGAGCCAAAGGCCGTGGAATATCTCAAGAATCTTGGCGTGAACGCCGTACACATATTGCCATCGTTCGACTATGCCTCAGTGGACGAGACCAAGCCTGACGTGCCGCAATACAATTGGGGCTATGACCCGCTCAACTACAATGTGCCGGAAGGCAGCTACAGCACAGACCCTTACGACCCCACGGTGAGGATTCGGGAGTTTAAGCAGATGGTGCAGGCTCTCCACAAGGCCGGCATAAGGGTGGTGCTCGACGTGGTTTACAACCACACGTTCGACCTCGACAACAGCAATTTCCAGCGCACTTATCCCAACTATTTCTACCGTTTTGGCAAGGACGGGAAGCCAAGCAATGGGTCGGGATGCGGCAACGAGACGGCTTCGGAGAAGAGCATGATGAGGGAGTTCATGATCCAGAGTGTGAAGTATTTGGTCAACGAGTATCACATAGACGGATTCAGGTTCGACCTCATGGGCGTGCACGACATCGAGACTATGAACTGTATAAGAAAGGAGCTTTCCTCCCTCAACCCAAACGTCTTTATATATGGTGAGGGATGGAGTGCCGGGCAATGCGCGTATCCCACTGCAAAGCTCGCAGTGAAGGCCAACATGAGGCAGATGCTTGGCGTGGCGGCGTTTTGCGACGACATGCGCGACGCGCTACGAGGGCCGTTCAGCGACGACACCAAGGGCGCGTTTCTCGCTGGTGTGCCAGGGTCGGAGGAGAGCTTGAAAGCCGGAATAGCCGGAATGGTGGACCATCCGCAGGTAGACTATTCCAAGGTCAACTACTCTGAGCGAGCATGGGCTCTTGAACCCACGCAATGCATCAATTATGTGAGCTGCCACGACGACATGTGCCTCGTGGATCGTCTCCGCGCCTCCATCAAAGGCATAGGGATGGAAGAGTTGATCCGTCTTGACCTCCTTGCCCAGACTGCCGTCTTCACGTCCCAAGGAGTGCCGTTCATGCTAAGCGGCGAGGAGATGCTCCGCGACAAGAAGGGTGTGCACAATAGCTACAACTCTCCCGACAGCGTCAACGAGCTTCGCTGGGAAAACCTCAAGCTCTACCCTCTGGTGTTCAACTATTATAAGGGGCTCATAGCCTTGAGGCGCAATCATCCTGCCTTCCGCCTTGGCAGTGCTTTCTATGTGCGCCGACATCTTGAGTTCCTGCCCACTGCCGACTGTCTCGTCGCCTTCCGTTTGACAGACCATGCTGGTGGTGACTCGTGGCGAGACATCATCGTGGCGCTCAATGCAAACAAGCAGCCACGTGAGTTAGCCATTCCCGACGGCACGTATACAGTGGTGTGCCGCGATGGAAAAATCGATGAGGCTGGTCTCGACACTATTCACGGTTCATGGGTCACCGTGCCCGCACAGTCGGCAATCATCCTCCACAATTGACGGGCTTGCCATTTTTATGCCTTCGGCTTCACGCTTGAA
>DJQL01000049.1:3176-7506 GCA_002437565.1 Prevotella sp. UBA6387 | reverse complement strand
AGGCCAACGAGGCGGCGTGGAAGCTTTTCGACGACAAGGCGCAGGTGAGGCAGGCCGCGAAGATATTCAAGGCCCTCTACAAGCTCTTCGTGGAGAAAGACGCGTCGCTCGTGGAGATTAACCCCCTTGTCTTGCTCAGCAACGGCACTCTGAAGGCCATCGACGCAAAAATGACGTTCGACGACAATGCCCTCTTCCGCCACGACGACGTGAAGGCGTGCTTCGAGCCCGACGAGGACGAGAAAAAAGAGCAGTGGGCCAAGGAGCACGGCTTCAGCTATGTCAACCTTGGTGGCAAGATTGGCTGCATGGTCAACGGCGCGGGTCTTGCCATGGCGACGATGGACATGATAAAACTCTATGGCGGTGAGCCAGCCAACTTTCTCGACATCGGCGGCTCTTCCAACCCCGAGAAGATCGTGGAAGCCATGAAGCTCCTCATCTCCGACAAGCACGTCAACACCATCCTCATCAACATCTTCGGCGGCATCACGCGTTGCGACGACGTGGCCAAGGGCCTCTTGGAGGCACTGAAGGTGGTGGGCACCGACATTCCAATCGTCATACGCCTCACGGGAACCAACGAGGCGGAAGGCCGCGCGATTCTCAAGGGAACCCACTTCTGCGTGGCCACGTCGATGTCGGACGCCGGGCACAAGGCCGTGGAAATATCCAATGCCAGGTGACACGAGCGCAGACAGTGCGAGGATACAAGCCAAGACATCAGTAAAGACCATTAATTAAGCTAATCAATCAAGATAATGAGCATACTTATAGACAAAGATACAAAGGTCATCGTCCAGGGCATCACCGGGCGCGATGGCAGTTTCCATGCTGCCAAGATGAAAGAGTATGGCACCCAGGTCGTCGGCGGCACGTCGCCCGGCAAGGGTGGCCAGGAGGTCGATGGCATCCCAGTGTTCAACACCGTGAAGGAGGCCGTGGCCGCCACGGGCGCCAACGCGTCCATCATATTCGTGCCTGCCCCATTCGCCAAGGACGCCATGCTCGAGGCCATCGACGGCGGCCTGAAGCTCGTGGTGTGCATCACCGAGGGCGTTCCGGTGCTCGACGCTGTTGAGGCGCAAAACTACGCCCGCGTGAAGGGCGTGAAGGTGATAGGCCCCAACTGCCCCGGACTGATCTCGCCGGGCAAGTCGATGGTCGGCATCATGCCCACGGGCGTGTTTCGGCAGGGCCACACCGGCGTCATCTCGCGCAGTGGTACGTTAACCTACGAGGTGGTCTACGACCTCGTGGAGAGCGGCCTCGGCATATCCACGGCAGTGGGCGTGGGAGGCGACCCTGTGGTGGGACTCTATTTCGAGGACTTGCTGCAGATGTTCCAAGACGACCCCGACACCGACTCCATAGCCATGATAGGCGAGATTGGCGGCGACGCCGAGGAGCGCGCAGCCGAGTTTATCAAGGCCCACGTCACCAAGCCCGTGGCGGTGTTCATCTCCGGTCGTCAGGCTCCTCCGGGCAAGCAGATGGGGCATGCCGGAGCCATCATCTCCGGAGGCTCAGGCTCCGCCGAGGGCAAGATAAAGGCATTGGAGGCCGCCGGCGTGCCCGTGGCCGACGAGACACGCGCCTTGCCTGAACTGCTGAAGGCGCGGCTGTAAAAGAGCCAGAGGCACGATAATCACATTGTGCGGAGGGCGGCTACGCTTAGGTCAGCGCGTAGCCTCCTTCCGCTTTTTCATGACAACACATAAAGAAAATGACACAAACAAGCACTCTCCACACCCAGCGACTTTGGAACGCCAACTACATCAAGGTGATGACGACCAACTTCCTGCTTTATTTTGCATTCTATCTCCTCACCCCGTTGCTGCCGCTGTATCTCAGCGAGGAGTTTGGGGCCACTAAAGACGTGATAGGCATCGTGCTGAGCGGCTACACCGTGGCTGCGCTCATCGTGCGTCCCTTTTGCGGTTACGTCGTCGACAGCTTCTCGCGCAAGAAGGTGCTCATGCTGTGTCTCACGGCTTTCTTCGTGTGCTTCGCTGGCTACATCGCAGCTGGCACCATTCTCATGTTCGCCATTTGCCGCACGCTCCACGGCGCGCCCTTCGGCGCGGTGACGGTGGCCAACAGCACCTGCGCCATCGACGTGCTGCCCGCTTCGCGTCGCAACGAGGGCATCGGGCTTTACGGGCTGAGCAACAATTTCGCCATGGCCATAGCCCCGTCGGTGGGCATCTGGCTCCACGATGCCATGGGCAGCTATGCCGCGCTGTTCTGGATAGCCCTGGCCGTGGCGGGGATGGCCGTGGCGATAGCCGGCACGTTGCGCATGCCAAATAAGGAAATCGTGAAAAACAAGAGCAAGGTATCGCTCGACCGCTTCTTCCTCACGCGCGCCTGGCTCCTGGCCATCAACATTGCCATGTTCGGCTTCTGCTGGGGCACGCTCAGCAATTATCTCGCCATCTACGGCAAGGAAGAGCTTGGCATGACGGGTGGCACGGGAACCTATTTCGCCATACTCTCCTGTGGCTTGTTTCTCTCTCGCCTGCAAGGCCGCAAGGCGCTGCGCGACGGCAAGCTCACCCACAATGCCGCCGAGGGCATGTGCCTGTCGCTTGTGGGCTTCATCCTCTTCGTCGCCGTGCCACACCCTGTGGCCTACTACCTGTCCGCCATGTTCATAGGCCTTGGCAATGGCCATCTTTACCCCGCTTTTCTCAACATGTTCGTGGCGGTGGCTCGCCACGACGAGCGTGGCACCGCCAACTCTAGCATCCTCACCGGCTGGGATCTCGGCTTTGGCATAGGCTGCCTTTTGGGTGGAGTGGTGGCCGAGCATTGGGGCTATGCTGCCGCCTTCTGGATGGTGGCCGCTGAGAACGCCGCCGGCGTATTGCTCTTCTTCCTTTTCGGTCGCCGCTTTTTCATGGCGAGGAAGCGGCGATAGTGGAGGAAGGCTAAACACCTTAAATTAGCAGACTTTTTCTCCAAAGAAAATGAGGTGTTTTATGGTGAATCTGGATTGTGTGTTCGGTCTATCGCCTTTATCTTCTTATTTTATATCCTGCGAGGCCATAATAGAATATGAACAAGAAACAAGGTAGGGCAAGCCAGTAAGCGTTTTGCGCCCCAAAGGAGTCTTTGAGATAGCCGAATAAAGTTGGAATGACAGCGCCACCAGCCATGGCCATTGTCAAAAGAGCACTACCCGACTTGGTGAAGCGTCCGAGGTCAGCCATGGCCAACGGCCACAGTGCCGGCCATAGAAGTGAGCATCCGAGAGCCATCACGAATATAGCCCAAATTGAGATTTGTGCAGGGAGAAGTACGACAAGTAGAGAACCAACTATGCCGAATGTTGAGCAGATGCGCATGGCTGCGCCTTGCGACATGTGGCGAGGAATAAGCATAATGCCACAGATATATCCCACTACCATGCCTACACTTGGAATCCATGCGTAGAGATCGGGGTTCGGTAGATTAACAGCCATTGCATAATCGACAGCTGTACTGAGAGCGAGAGTTTCCACGCCAACATACACAAACAGGGCAAGCGCACCGAGAATCAGGTGTGGAAACTGCCATACAGAGGTCTTGGAGGCCGCATAAGGGCAGTCGGCCGCAGAATTCTCATCCTCTCCTGGAGCCATGACTTCTGGTAGAGGAGCCATGAGTGAAACAAAGCCAAGCACAACAAATGCGGCAATGATAATGTAGAATGGGACAAACAGGTCTGACACATGCACATTGGTGCTGTCTGGGACAACAGCCGCAAAGAACAGCGGTGCGACGGGCCATGCAAGTTTGTTGCATATACCCATCATGCTGATGCGCCGCGCGGCACTGTCAATAGGTCCGAGAATTGTGATATACGGATTTACAGACGCTTGCAGGTAAGCGTTGGCAGAACCACTGATGAACGAAGCAAGAAGAAACAGCGTAAAGCTTTCGTATTTGGCTGAAAGAACGAATACCACAAATGCCAATGCGAATACCATAAACGACAAAGCCATAGTGCGCTTGTAGCCGATTGCTGCTATGGTGCGCGAAGCTGGATACCCAAACAGGATGAAAGGAATGAACGTGGCAGCGAGCAGCATGTAGGCCACACCGGAAGACAAACTAAGAGAGCCTTGAAGTACCGGAATAAGAAATGAGTTGATACCAAGGGCAAACCCCAGGGTGAAGAACATCATGCCTACAAACACCAAGGGCACGACATAATTTTTACTTGATTGCTGTGTCATATATAGAAAACTTGTTTTGTTTGTGATTATTTACGTTTGCAAAATTATTATTTTTTTGTCAATAACCTTAAATTAGCAGACAAAGAATTTCTGTATATTCTTTAGAT
>DJQL01000049.1:0-3138 GCA_002437565.1 Prevotella sp. UBA6387 | reverse complement strand
TTTTTGTCTTTTTCCAGATGCTTTTCTTGCGTAGATTGCCGTCTTTTCATAAATTTGTAGTTTGAAAAAATAGTGAAAACATGACCGAAACCTATCGCCATATCAAGACAACAATTGCCGCAATGCTTTTCCTCACGTTTCATTTGCTTGGCTGTCAGGCGCAAACTCGAGCAAGCGTCGACTCGCTGCTTAGCCGCATAGATAAGGCAGTGGACAACGCCCCCATGTATGTGGCCAAGAGGGAGCGGAGAATAGGCAAGTTGAGGCTTGACCTGGCAAGGGCGAGGACTGACAGGGAGCGTTATCGCGCCTCTTTTGCCCTTTACGGGCAATACGCACCATTCATCAACGACTCTGCCGTGTATTTTCTCAACCGTTGCGCCATGTTTGCCACCCGCATGGGGAAGAAGTCGGACTTGTGCAAGTGCGAGGCTCTCATTGCCATGCGTCATTCCGGCACCGGGGTCTACGTGGAGTCGCTCAACACGCTCCGTAGCATCGATACCGTAGGCGTGTCCAGGGAGGCCAAGGGCGTGTATTTCCAGGCTTACACCCATGTCTATGGCGAGATGGCATATTACAGCCACGTCGCCGCGGCAAAGGCAAGATACTATGAGATTCAGGGGCGATACCGCACGCTGATGTATGCCAATGTGTCGGCGACCGACAATGCCGTGTTCCAGTATCGCCAGCTGCAAACCCTCAACCCCGACCAGTGGCGCGAGTCGTTGCGCGTCAACGACGAGTGGATGAGGCACGTGGAGAAAGGCTCGTACCCTTACGCCCTCGTCACCCTCTACCGATACCTCGCCTACAAGCATGGCAACGACTCCACGCGCATGATGTACTGGCTGGCGCAGTCGGTGCTCGCCGACATCAAGAACGGGGTTCTGGATCAGGGTTCCATGTGGGAGATGGCCAATCAGCTCATGGAGGCCAACGACGTGGACCGCGCTTACAAGTACATCAGCTATACCTGCAATTGCGCCACAAGGTTCGGCTCGCGCCAGCGTCTGGCGCAGATAGCCCCGTTGCTTGCCGACATAGCTGGTAAGTACAAGGCCGAGAACGACCGCTACAACCGTCGGCAGGCCATGACTCTCAGCGTCATCAGCTTGCTTGCCGTGGCGTTGCTCATCGGCTTTTTCTATGTCGTTAGGCAGCGTCACAAGCTCGCCGTGGCAAAAGACGAGCTGGCGAGCTACAACAGCCAGCTGCAAGAGCTCAACGTGAGGCTCGAGTCGCTCAACGGCCAGTTGTCAGCGACAAACGTGCGCCTCTCGGCAGTGAACAAGGAACTTTCCGACGCCAACCGCGTGAAAGAGGAATACGTGGGGCAGTTCATGCGGCTTTGCTCTGAGTATATCAACAAGATGGCGGCGTTAAGAAAGAAAGTGAACAACAAGGTCAAGACCAGGCAATATGCAGAGGTCTACGAGATGACGCGACCTCAGGGCGACAAGGAGGATTTGGAGGCGTTCTACGCCAATTTCGACTCGGCGTTCTTGCACCTGTTCCCCAACTTCTTCGAGTCGTTCAACGCTCTCCTGCGTCCCGAGGCGCGCATTGAGCAGCCGCACAAGGACAGGCTTACCACGCCCGTGCGCATCTTTGCCCTCATACGCTTGGGTATCAACGACAGCAGCAAGATAGCTGAGTTTCTCCATTACAGCGTAAACACCATCTACAACTATCGGGCGCACATCAAGAAGGGCGCGCTCAACGACAAGGAGACATTCGAGGACGACATAAGGAAAATAGGCGCTTTCTGATTCGCGAGGAAATGTTCGTGAACCAGAAAATGCATAATATATAAAAAGTGTTGGTCTTATTTCAACATTGACTCGTCTACACTGTGGAGTCGTCGCGATTCAAGCGTAAAGGCATTGCGATTCAAGCGTGAAGCCGATGCGATTCAAGCGTGAAGCCGATGCCACCGTTTTCATGTGGTTTTTGAAATGACATTTCAAAACGAGAGGGATAATTACCCTTTTCCTTGAATTTTTCTTGCACGTTATCCTTTTCCTTCATACTTTTGCCGATGTAAGCTTACGACAAAAGAATGACTTTTAATTTTAAGCATGAACAAGATAAGAAATGACATTGAGTATGATGACAGCTTGTATGGCGCTCCTGATCCTGTCGCCCTTGACGCTGCGGCATTGGTGGCGCGACTGGTGAGGCTCCCGGCGGGCAGCGTGATGTGGCGCGGCAGCAAGCGTTGCCTGGTGGAGCTCGTTGCGCGCGCAGCCGAGGCACGCGTCCTCACCGACGGCTGCGGAGGCACCGCCACTCGCGTGGCCCTCTGCCGTGATCTCTTTCGCGTGATGGGCATGGTGCCGCCGCGCCGACTGTCGTCAGTGGTCTACCGCATTCGCAACAGGGTGATGCCACAGCCGCCATTGAGCGTCAGGGTGAGAGAGGCACTCGGCGAGACCGCCAACACGCTGTGAGCCAGCAAGTCTACAACCGAAAGCAATACTATGAACAATTCAGCAAACAACAACAAGATTATGGAAAACATGAAAACCAACTCAACAACTATCAATACCGTGACAGAAAACAACAGCAAGCTCGATCCTCGCACCACATGGCTCTCGCCACACTTCCGGCTGATAGAGTTCACGCGGTCTGGAGTGGCTACCGACAAGGGCATCGACAATACGCCAGGCAAGGAGGAGATAGAGGCGTTGCGTGCGCTCTGCGACAACATACTCGAACCCATGCGTCGCCGCTTTGGCGCGATATACATCTCATCTGGCTATCGCTGCCGTCGCGTCAACAATGCCGTGGGCGGAGTGATGAACTCGCAGCACATGCGTGGCGAGGCCGCCGACATACTGCTTTCCACCTTCGCCGACTGGCGCGATGCCGTGCGTTTCGTGCAGGGACTCGATTTCGACCAGGTGCTTGTGGAGCCGCTCCACGGAGCGAAGGCGCGCTGGCTCCACGTGAGCTATACCACGCGCCATCGCAACCGCCACTTTCTGAGCGTGGGCGAGCGCGACATGGCCGTGCGCAAGCCCTGAAAACCAAGTGTCGCGCGAACGCTAAAAACAAGGCTAAAAAGTTGCCCGTGTGCGTTTTTTTTGTTATCTTTGCCATTATGATAACTTATATGGATTCGTATTCGGCTGA
>DJQL01000004.1:4983-14283 GCA_002437565.1 Prevotella sp. UBA6387 | reverse complement strand
TATCTCTTGGATTTTCCAAACGATGAGGTGAAGAATGGCTTCCTTACCTTGGTGGCTGCTAACTATTTGAAGCCCAAAGAGCCAACGTCGCAAGGATGATGGACGAGAGAAGGAACGTTATTTCCAATACACCTTCTACCTTATCTTGAGAATGATTAGCTGTTTTACGGTTTACATCGAGAAGGAACAGAGCGAAGGCAGGGTGGATTGCATCGTGGAGACTCCGAAGCATGTCTATATCTTCGAGTTCAAGCGTGATGGCTCGGCACTTGACGCTCTCGACCAAATCGAAAGAATGGGATATGCGAGGGAATATGCGGCTGACAATAGAACCATCCATCAGATAGGTTGCAATTTCTCATCGAAGACTGGAACGATAGATGGATGGCAAATAAAATAAAAACAGGAAGTAAAAAAACCGGCGCACCTCACGAAGAGATGCGCCGGTTTTTGGTGAGCCTCTTGTCGGATTCGAACCAACGACCCCGAGATTACAAATCACGTGCTCTGGCCAACTGAGCTAAAGAGGCGGGTGGGCAAGCGATTCTTATCGCGCCGCTACAACCAAGTACCCTTGCTACGTTCCCGTCCTGGGGGATTCCGAGGGAGCTGGCCGTAAGAGACTTGCCCGTGTCATATTGAGGGGTTTTCTCAAATGCGGATGCAAAGGTAAGACAAATTACGGAATAAAGGAAAAATATCACGTTGAAAAAGCAAGATTTAACATATTTTTCCTACTCCCCCACTCTATCTACCTCTAAAAAATGCGTACCTTTGCACTCGCAATATGATAAACGTCATCTCTCTAATACAGCTAAAGGCTTTTGCCCGCCAAGACGGTTTCCTGCTCTTCCTGTTATGGATAGCGTCGTTCGCGATCATAGTCCACAACCCAGCGTCTTCATGGGGCAGCTTGCTCGCCATGGCGACACCATTCTTCGTGGGATGGTTGCTCGTAAAGTTTCGCGACTATGCGCTTCAAGGCGTCATTTCCTTTCGCAGGGCATTGGCTTTTTCCGTCTTCACGTTCTTTTATGCCTCCATGCTCTTCGCGGTGGCGCAGTACGTCTACTTCCGCTTCTTGGACAACGGCGCGCTTATCTCAACGCTCGTCTCCACCGTCAAGGCGCTTGAGCCGTTTTATCAAGCCCAAGGCGTGTCGGTCGAGGGACTGAGGCAATCCATCACCATGATAGGAGAGTTGTCGCCAGTGGAGATAGCCTTCATTTTCATGATGCAAAACATCTTCATGGGCTTTTTCATGAGCTTTCCCATAGCCTTGGCCACAAGGAGGAGCAGGGCAAGAGGAAGCATAAACCATTAAGAAACAACAAGAAAAATGAACATATCCGTAGTCATACCCCTTTTCAACGAGGCAGAGTCGTTGCCAGAGCTTCACGCGTGGATCCAGCGCGTGATGCAAGCCAACAATTTCACTTATGAGATTATATTCGTCAACGATGGCTCCACCGACAACTCGTGGCAGGTCATAAAAGAGCTTTCGGCCAAGGACCCAAACGTACACGCCATAAAGTTCCGCCGCAACTACGGCAAGAGCCCCGCCCTCTATTGCGGGTTCAAGAAAGCCTGTGGCGACGTGGTAATCACCATGGACGCGGACCTGCAAGACTCGCCCGACGAGATTCCGGGGCTCTACAAGATGATAACCGAGGACGGGTACGACCTCGTGTCGGGCTATAAGAAGAAACGCTACGACCCGCTCACTAAGACCATCCCCACAAAGCTCTTCAACGCCACGGCGCGATGGATAAGCGGCGTACACAACCTTCACGACTTCAACTGCGGCCTCAAGGCTTACCGCAAGGATGTGGTGAAAAACATCGAGGTCTACGGCGAGATGCATCGCTACATACCCTACCTTGCCAAGAACGCTGGCTTCGACCGCATCGGCGAGAAGGTGGTGCATCACCAAGCGCGGAAATACGGACAATCCAAGTTTGGCATCAACCGTTTCTTCAACGGCTACCTCGACTTGCTCACGCTGTGGTTCCTCAGCGGCTTTGGCAAGAAGCCGATGCACGTGTTCGGCTTCATTGGCTCAGTGATATTCTTCATTGGCTTCATCTCGCTCGTCTGGCTCATAGTGGAGAAGGCCATCGCCCTATGCCATGGTGTCTACGGCGACCTGCTTGCCGACCACGCCTCGTTCTACATAGCCCTGACCGCGCTCATCCTCGGCTCACAATTCTTCGTGGCGGGATTCCTTGGCGACTTAGTGAGCAGGCAGAACCCACAGCGCAACGATTACCAGATAGAAGAAACCATCTGAAAAATGAGGAAGCTCCTGTATCTTTTGGCAGGGCTGGCGACATTGGCGGCATGTTCCACCATCGACTGCCCGCTCAACAACACGGTCTACGCCAATTACGTGCTCCGCGGGCCGGTGAAGCCCCTGCCCGACGTGCTCACCATCTCCACGATGATAAGCGACGGCTCCGACTCCGTGCTCATAAACAAGCAAGAGAACACCGACTCCTTCTCGTTGCCCATGAGCTACAACAGGCCAGAGGACATACTCGTAATGCAGACCAACAACCTCTTCGACACCATCAAGGTGGAGAAGACGAACACGCCACACTTCGAATCGGTGGACTGCGGAGTGAACTATTTCCACACCATCACCAACGTGACATACACTCGTCACGCGATAGACTCGGTGGTAATCCATCACAACCTCGTCAACTATGATGCCTCGCAACAGCATTTCTATATCTATTTTAAGGAGAGTCGCCAGTAGCCTACTGCTATTGCTTGCCCTCACCGCCACGGCGCAACGCCCGCAAGGCACGGGACAGCAACGACTCACCAAGGACCAGCAGCTGAAGCTGCGCATGAAAGCCATCGACGATTCCATACCTTGGTGGCGTGGCATCCAGGTGAAAGCCGACCTCATGGGCGTAGTGCAGCGTGCCGTGTCGTCGACGGGACAATACGAGGCCGGCATCAGGGCGAACCTCAAAGACAAGTATTTCCCTGTGGTGGAAATAGGCTTGGGACAGGCCGACAACACCGACTTCTCCACCAACACCCGCTACAAGACCTCAGCGCCATACGGAAAGATAGGCATGGACTTCAACATCATGAAGAACAAGCACGACATCTATCGGCTCTTCGCCGGCGTGAGATACGCCTTCACCAGTTTCAAGTTCGACATCGACCACCCGGACGTCACCGACCCCGTATGGGGCGACAAGGTGCCATTCTCCCTCCACGGCGTGAAGGCTCAATACCACTGGATGGAAGCCGTCTTCGGCACCGAGGCCAAGATCATAGGCCCCGTCAGCCTCGGCTGGACATTCAGGTACAGAAGGAGAATAGCCCACAAGGATGGAGGCTACGGCAACCCATGGTATGTGCCAGGATTCGGCAAGCAAGGCTCGTCGCGCATGTGGGGCTCGTTTGAGCTAATGATAGACCTGTGAAACTTTGACAACACTCTCCCACAAAATGAAAAAGAAAAACATATTCAAGACCGCGTTTCTCATCGTTCTGATCGTGGCGTCGGTTATCATAATCTGGCAGCAACGCTCGACACCTTACCAGCACAACACGGGATTCATCTTCGGCACGACTTACAGCGTCACGTACCAATACTCAAAGGACTTGCAACCAGAGATAGAGGCGGAAATGAAAGAGGTAGACTCCGCGCTGTCTACATTCAACAAGCAGAGCATCATCTCGGCCATAAACAACAACAAGAAGACAAGGCTCAACAAGAAATTCACCGAGGTGTTCACCCTCGCGGAGGAGATCTCACGCGAGACCGACGGCGCGTTTGACATCACCGTGGCCCCGCTTGTCAACGAATGGGGATTCGGATTCAAGAAAGGCGTGGACCCGACAAGGCATGTCATCGACTCGCTGCGACAGATGGTTGGCTACCAAAAGGTCGCGCTCAAGGGTGGCACGATAGTGAAACAAGACCCACGCATAAACCTCGACTGCTCTGGCGTGGCCAAAGGCTATGGCTCCGACTGCGTGGCCAACCTCCTGCGCCGCCATGGGATAGAAAACTTCATGGTGGAGATAGGCGGCGAGGTCGTGACATCGGGCATCAACCCCGACAGGGTGCCATGGAGAATAGGCGTGACCAAGCCCGTGGACGACCTGACGCAACAAGGCGGCGAACTGCAAACCGTGCTCAACGTCACCGACAAGGCCATGGCCACAAGCGGGAACTATCGCAACTTCTACTACAAGGGAGGCAAGAAATACGCCCACACCATAGACCCCAAGACGGGATACCCAGTGCAGCACAGCATACTGTCATCGACAGTGGTAGCCGACAACTGCGCCACGGCCGATGCTTACGCCACCGCCTTCATGGTCATGGGTCTGGAAAAGGCGAAGACGATATTGAATAAACACCCTGAGCTGATGGTTTACTTCATATACAGCGACAAGGACGGGAAAAACGCCGTGTGGTTTTCACCTTCAATGAAAAAGGTCATCACGCAATGAAATGGGATACGCTTGCCTCTCTGCCACTCTTCGTGGGAATGAGCCGAAAAGAGCTTGAAAGCATAATGACGCAAACCCGAATAGACTTCAACAAGCTTGAGGCGGGAACTGTCATCGCGAGACGTAACCAGCCGTGCGGAAAACTAATAATAGCCATATCTGGCGAACTGCTTTGCGAGACTTGTTCAGATGACAACGCTTATAAGATTGAGGAGAACATAAGCGCGCCTATGATATTGCAGTCGGCCGGCATATTCGGCAAATACCAGGTGTTCACGAAAACCATCAAGGCCGTCACGCAAACCAACACTATCACCTTCGAGAAAGACGAGCTGCACAACCTGCTCGACAAGTCGCTCATATTCCGCATAAACCTAATAGGTCTTCTCGCCACGCAACTGCAAAAGCGAGAGCAACAATTGTGGGAAAGACAGTATCATCCGAAGGGCGACACCCTGGCTGACCTGCGAAACGACTTGCTGGTCTACCGCATAAAGCAATTCATAAAACACCGCTGCGTCACTCCCGCTGGACAGAAAGTGTTGTACGTCAGCATGGAGACATTAGGCGGCTTGCTTGGGCATAACCGCCAGCAAATATCCAAGGCACTCTGCAGCCTGGAGCAAGAAGGGCATCTCACGTGTTCACGCGGAAAAATCGTGATACCCCAGCTGCAATACCTTTAGGCCTATTGCGACTTTTTGCCCAACGCACCGTAAACAATCTTGGCTATCAGCGGCCGCGAGGTTTCCTCGGTAAGCCCATGACCGAGCCTGCCATAGATAAACGGCACCTCAAGCCCCTTGATGCAATAGTGGGTGATGTCCGCCACCATGTCCACGTTTTCGATGTCAAACTCCCCGTCGGCCTTGCCTTCGGCATAAACCTTGCGAAACAGCTCCATTTCGTCTTCGTCGAAGTTCTTTCGCACTTTCTCCACAGTCCATATATTACGAAAAAACTCCGCACGGAGATTGCCATTGCGCACCACCGTCTCCCTGATAGACGTGAGGTGGGTATAGATGAGTTCTATCACCTTGTCCTGTGGTGGTATGCGCTTAGCGGCCACGGCGTCAAGCTTGTCGCTCAACCGTTCAAGCTCCGACTCTATCACGGCATAATAAATATCCTCCTTGCAACTGAAATAAGTATACAGCGTACGACGTCCCTTGCCCGACGCCAAGGCTATGTCGTTCATCGTGGTTCCATTGAGGCCCTTCTTGGCGAACAGTTGACGCGCCACGTCAACCAGTTTCTGTCGTGTCTTGGATATTGACATGCTTGTGTTCCTTTTACGTGTTTTCGTGATTATCAATTAGTCAGCCCAAGATTTGCACACCTACAACGCATGTGCAAGTTCGAACTGCGTGCAAAATTATCAATTATTATCGACAACCGCAAACAATGGCAAAACAAAAATCCGCACATCTAAATCTCTGACTCAGATTGTTTTTATTTCTCATTGCCAAATAGTGTTTTTTGCGATAAATTAAGTAATTTTGAAGCCGAAAACAATATTTTTGACAAAGGTAGACTTGTGAGTAGAATCACGGACATAACCGACATTAGCCGACTTGTGGAATGGGACGAGACCTCGTTTCATTGGCTCTATCGTGAATATTACAAGTCGCTCGTGGCTTATGCCATGCATCTTGTCGACGACATGCCATGCGCGGAAGACATCGTTGAGGAACTTTTCGTGCACATATATGACACTCGCCTGCCGTTCGCGTCTTTTCAAGCCCTGCGCAACTACCTGTACAGCAGCGTGTACCATCGTTGCATAGACAACATGCGCCACAACAAGACCGTCAATCTTTTCGCCCAAGAAACCGCGCGGCATGGCGAGGCCATGATTGACGATGACGAAACGGCCAGTTTCCGTGAAGAGTTCTACCGCCGCCTTTTCAAGGTCATTGATGCCATGCCCCCACGCCAGCGCGCCGTATTCGTGGCAGCCATGGACGGCAAGAGCAACAAGGAAATAGCCGAGGAGCTCGGCATAAGCGTAGACACCGTGAAGACACAGAAGAAACGCGGCATGAAGACGCTACGCGAAGATATGAACGACGGCAGGATGGCCAGCGCGTTAAAATACCTGCTGCTGTTTTACCTCATGTCATAAGATTGGTATTTTTTTTAGATTTTTGTCACCCCATTGTCGTTTTTAACCGTTATTAGTTCAGAACATTAATATAAATGGACGATAAAAACGACAATCTGAAAGACTTGCGCCAGGAAGAGCCTGAGCTTTTCAAACGCTTGATGCACGAACGCGACGCAGCCTCGCGCTATGATATTTATAGCAAGATAGACAGCACGGCCGCATGGCGGCGTTTCCGCCAAAAGCACTTTGACGGTACCCCCATGGAAAGCCATAGCAACGGCACGAGTTGGATGTCGCGGTTCAAGGCGTGGAGATACCCCATAGCCGCCGCGATAGCTTGCGTCTTCGCCGTGACTGCCACGCTCACGTTTTACCATTCGCCAGAAAAAGAGCCCGTGCAAATGGCACAAGGGCAAACCTCCGCCGAACCATTCAACGGCAGCAACACGGAATCCCCCCCAGGCAAACAAAGCCATGGCTATCCGAGCGTCACGCCCTCTGTCATGTTGCCATCATCTCCCATGCCAGAGGCCTTTTTCAAAAGCGAGGCACCCGTGGAGATATTGTCGAGCAATGACGGCGACCGCACGCTGCACCTCTCCGACGGCACCACGGTGTGGCTCAACAATGGAGCGAAACTTAAATACCCGGCATCATTCGAGGCCGACAACCGCACAGTGTATCTTGAAGGCGAGGCATATTTTGAGGTGCGTCACGAGGCCTGCCGCCCATTCTACGTCAGGACCGACAACGGCATCGTGAAAGAATACGGCACGAGCTTCAACGTGAACGCCACGAGCCACAGCACCACCGTGACGCTCGTGGAAGGCTGTGTCAGCGTGCTTGCCAGTGGATGCGCGGAGAGAGTCATCACGCCTGGGGAGCAAGTCATCGTCAGCAAAGGCGACATCATGGCAAGCCACCACGACATCACCAACGACATAGCCTGGAAGACAGGGATATACAAGATGGACAACGTGAGCATTGGAGAGTTTGCAAACAACCTGGCCGAATGGTATGGCTACCGCGTCATGTTCAATTCGGACGAGACAAGGGAGGCAAGGTTCAGCGGCATAGTGAACCGCAACAAGCCGCTCTCCACCATTCTCACGGCCGTGTCCTATGCCACAGGCGTAAGGATAAGAATATCGGAAGACTGCATAATATTCGAATAACACATTATTATAATTACATCGTTTAAAACTTAAAAGAGAGACTATGAGAGATTATTTCAACTTTAGGCGCGCGGTGGCGTTGCTGACAGTGGCTCTTGCCATGAGTTTGCTGCCAACGTCCGCAAGCGCCCAATCATGGAACAAGAGAATCTCCATCCACCTGAAGTCAGTGGACATCAGCGAATTTTTCAAAGTAATCAACAAGGAGAGCGGGCTTGAGTTCATTTCCTCTTACGCGGAAAGCAAGCACCTGCCAAGGGTGAGCGTCGACGAGAACAACACGCCTGTCGCCACTATTCTCGACAAAGTGCTAAGGCCATTAGGGTACTCATACCAAGTGAAAGACGGCGTGCTCTCCGTGCATGGTCGCAAGCCGGCACCCAACATGCGCCTATTCAGCGGCACCCTGAGAGACGTGGAAGGGCAGCCGCTGCCCGGGGCTCACGTCCACGTGGTTGGCACAAAGCTATATACCATCGCCGATGTCGACGGCAATTTCGCCATAGACATACCCACCACGGAGACACGGATAGAATACAGTTTCGTAGGCATGCGCAAGAAGACATCCATCGTCAAGGCTGGCGGCAACGACGAATATCGCGACGTGGAACTGAAATACAACACCGACATCGACGAGGTGGTGGTGACAGGCTACCAAGACTTCGATAAGAAACGCATGGCAGGCTCCGTGGGGCAGATATCTTCGAAAGACCTTACGCTCAACGGCTTCAACAGCGTGGAGCAAGCCCTCCAAGGCAAGCTCGCCGGCGTGGCCGTGACCAACACCTCGGGCATGGTAGGCCGCACGGCAAAAACCCGCGTGCGTGGCACGTCAACCATGTTTGGCTCACAGGAGCCGATATGGGTGGTCGATGGCGTGATACAGGAAGACCCGTTGCCATTCAGCACGCAGACCCTCAACGCGCAAGGTGGCATCACGGAGAGCAACTTCGACTACATCCGCAACTTCGTGGGCAATTCAATCTCTTGGCTCAACCCGATGGACATTGACCGTATCACCGTCCTCAAAGACGCTTCGGCCACGGCAATCTATGGCACCAAGGCGGCAAACGGAGTAATCGTGATCAACACAAAGCGAGGCAAGGTGGGCTCGCTGGCCGTATCTTATTCCGGCGGCTTACAGATAGGCCAACGTTTGAGCCACAAGGCCGAGGAGATGATGAACTCGAAGGAGCGAGTGGCCGTGAGCCGCGAGATATTCCAGCGTGGCTTGTCGGCGAGCTGGTCTAACAACAACATAGGCTACGCCGGAGTGTTGCAGGATTACCTTTTCGGCAAGATATCAGCAACAGAGTTTGAGACACAAGTGGCAAAACTTGAGACAAACAACACCGACTGGTTCAAGTTGCTCTTCCGCAATCCCGTGAGCCAAAACCACAGCGTGTCGCTCTCCGGCGGCTCAGAGATGGCGAGGTTCTACGCCTCTCTCTCTTACAACAACACCAACGGCACGGCCATAGGCAACGACCAAAACAGCTATTCGGCCCACGTGGGCCTCAACATGGACTTCTCAAA
>DJQL01000004.1:0-4907 GCA_002437565.1 Prevotella sp. UBA6387 | reverse complement strand
CTTCTACAAGTTTGACGCCTACACCTACGCCCACAATGTCAACAGGGTCATACCCGCATACAACGAGGACGGCACGTTGTTCTATTACCAAAACCGAAGCCTGAAAACAGGCAGCAGCAGTGGCGGCTACCTCTACAACGCCATCAACGAGCGCGACAACACGGGCAACCAAAACGTGAACCTATCGTTCAACTCATCCGTGAACGCCTACTACGACATATCCAAGGACTTCCAGTTCAACACCCTCTTCTCCGTCAATGCCTCATCGGTGAAAGGCGAGAGCTGGGCAACGGAAAGGAGCAACTACATAGCCGACAAGCGCGGATACGACTATGGTGAGGTGCTACCCACGGACAGCAAGTACAAGCAGTCGGGCCTGCCCGTCGGCGGCGAGCTCAACACTTCAAACACCAACCAGACGACATGGAGCTGGCGCAACTCATTGCAGTTCAACCATGTGTACAACAAGATTCACGCCGTGACGGCCATGCTCGGAATGGAGATGAGCTCAACACGCTACAAAGGATACAGCGACACGCGCTACGGCTATCTTCCAGAGAGAGGAAAGAGCTTCGCGCAACTGCCTGCCACGGTGACAAACCCATACAGCAACTCCGCACAGGCCAACCCTCTATACGAAAACTATGCCGGCCCAACCATCACCGACACCAAGACCAACAACATGGGTCTCTACCTCACGCTCAACTACGCATACGACAACCGCTACGTGGCAAACCTGAGCGTACGCGGCGACGCGAGCAACCGCTTCGGACAATACCACAACGAGAAGTTCAACCCCGTGTGGGCCGGCGGACTGCGCTGGAACGTGGACCGCGAGAAGTGGTTCCACGAGCAGGACATCGTGTCCGACTTGTCCCTGCGCGCGTCGTGGGGCTACCAACGCAACATGGCAAGCAACTTCAGCCCAAGCCTCATAGTGAAGATTCCGACAGGAGCAAGCTCCAACATCACGGACTTGCGCACGGGCGACTACCTGCTCACCATTTCCAACCTGCCTTACAATGACCTGCGCTGGGAGAAGACATTCTCGCAAAACTATGGGGTCGACTTCGGGCTGCTCGACAACAAGGTGCGCCTAAGCGTGGAATATTACACCAAGAAGGCCACCGACCTCATATCATCGCTCAACATTCCCTACGAGTATGGCATAGAGACCATGCCCGTGAACGGAGGCAGCATGAAGAACTCTGGATATGAGCTGACCGTGGGCTTCACCCCCGTGCGCACCAAGAACTTCACGTGGGACGTGAGCCTGAACACGTCAAAGGACTTCAATGAGGTGACGAAAGTAGGGTTCCAAAGCCAGTCGTATTCATACGTCACGTCGGGAAGTTTCTACAAGAAAGGCTATGCCGCGTCTTCTTTTTGGGCATTCAAGTATGACGGCGTGGACCCAAAGACTGGCTATCCTATCATAGACCTGAGCATGGCCGATGGCCTAACCGCCGAGGAAAAGAAAGACCCGACCAACTTCATGGTCTACGCGGGGAAGATAGACCCCGACTTCACCGGTGGCATAAGCATGGGCTTCAGGTATAAAGACCTGTCGCTGAACACCTCACTCTATCTGCGCGTAGGTGGAAAGACCTTCTTGCAGTCGGCTTATCAAAGCACATACCTGCCATCGGAGTTTGAGAACCTCACCAACGAGCTTGTGAACAGATGGACACCCGAGAACACCAACTCCAGTCTGCCAGGCCTCCCCGACATCAATGTCAAGACACAACAACTGCCAAACGGCGAATACGCCACAGTGTACCAGATGTACAACTACAGCACCGACCGCATCGCCTCAACCACGTCGCTCGCTTGCAACAACTTGGGACTTTCTTACAGCGCGCCATACAAGTGGGTAAAACGCCACCTGCGCCTGCAAAGCTTGTCGATTGGCGCGTCGGTAACCAACCTCTTCATCATACACGCTGGCGATTTCAAGGGGCGCGACCCGGAGGTGGCCATGGGCCAACAGCCAAGGACACGCTCGATGTCGTTAAACCTCAACGTGGCTTTCTAATCATTATCAACAACATAAACGACATTAAAGATGAAAACTATTATATCCAGATGGTGCCTCGCCGGGGTGATGGCCATAGCGCTGTCTTCATGTGGCAACTTCTTTGAGGAGTCGAGCCAAGACGAGATAAAGCCTTCTACCGTGGAAGACCTGCAGGCTACGTTTTTCCACGACGGTTATCCTTACAACTTCAATTCCGACGCATATCTCAACCTCCTGACCGACGAGGTGCAGAACAACGGACTGACAGATGACCACTATGCCGACCGACTGAAGATTGGCCAACCGGTGTTCACCTACAACCCAGACATGTTTGAGGGAAACTTGTCTTTCATAAACGACGAGAACTCTTGGAAAAACTATTATACGCTCGTGATGGGGTGCAATGTCACGCTTGACTACGTGGACCAAATGACAGGCTCTACACAGGCGAAGCAAAACCTCAAAGGACAAGCACGGCTGCTCAGGGCATTCTATTTCCTGAAGCTCGCGTCTATCTATTGCCAACCCTACGCCAACGACCCAGACCACAACCTTGGCATAAGCCTGATAACGTCGTCGGCCGTGAACGACGCCTATCCCTCGCGCTCGACATTGCGCCAGACCTACGACTTCATAGAGAGCGAACTGAAACAAGCAAAAGAGGAACTGAAAGACTACAAGCCAACCACCCACTACCGCGTGACGGCCGAATGTGCCGACATACTCCTCTCACGCCTTTACTTATACGAGGAGAAGTGGGACGAATGCATAGCCGCAGCCGATGAAGCAATAAAGAACGGGCCGCAGCTCACGAACTTCAATTCGCTCTTGGGCAAAGACGCAATAGTCTACGACGCGTCAAGTTCCGAAGTCGTCTGGAACTACCAAGGGAAGTTCTACGACAGCGAATACATAAACAGGAACGACATCTGGAGCACGGCCATTCCTTATACACTTGACACTAAGGTCGCCTCGCTCTATGACCAGACAAACGACCTGCGCTATAGTAAATACGTGAACAAATACTCTTCTTCATTCATCGTGAGCAAGGTCTCGTTCAACTCACAATATGATGGGGAGCATGGACTGCGTATGGCAGAAGCATACTTAAACCGCGCCGAGGCGTATGCCAGGAAAAGCGTGGAGGGCGATGCCGCGGCCGCTGCCAAGGCCTTGGCCGACCTCAACACGTTGCGCGAGAGCCGATATGCCAATGGCACTTACTCTCCAGTTTCCGACCTGCAAGGCCAGAAACTGCTCGAATTCACGCTACAAGAGAGGCAGCGTGAACTGGTTTGGGAAGACGGATTCAGGTGGATAGACATAAAGCGCAATCATCTCAGCGTGACCCACGTCTACACCGACGACACTGGAGCGTCGCACCAATACACCCTCAAGGCCGACGACCCGCTCTATGCCCTGCCCATACCGGCATCTGCATTATCACGAAACCCCAACCTGCAACAAAATCCAAGATAACGACAATTATTATGAGACATATAAAGACTATCATGGCTTTAGCCGCACTGACTGCCACAATTACGCTGGCATCGTGCGACTACGACGAGGACAAGCTGACACCATCCGGCATAGCATCTTCTTACCAATTGCCGCAAGGCTCACACGACTACGATGACACAATACAGAAATTCCACGATGACAACGGCGTTTACCTACTCTACAAGTTCTCCGATAAGGACGCTTACTGGACACCAACCGGATGGACCAACGGAACGCCCTCGGAAGGCTCCGACGGCAAGCAAGGCTTCACGGTAAAGGCGGCAGACGAGAACTATGTGGGACAGCAGATAGACCTGCTCGACGAGGTGTGGTTCAGCAAACTCAGCGCAACGGCCAAGAAGCGTCTACTACCAACGCTAATACTGTTGTGCTCAGAGGTCAACGACGTAGCATACATGTACACCTTCACGCCTGTCTTCAAGGCATATTACGGCGAGTCGCCGATACTGTCGCACTACAACTACGACAACATTTGCGTCACCTACGGCTCATCGGCCATCACCTCGCTGACCGAAGAGCAAAAAAAAGCCTACGGCAGCAGCATATTGGAGTCGTGGGCGGAATACATATCAGAGCACAAGGCTGAGCCAACGACGGAGTTCTCCACGTCGATAAACTACAGCAGCTCTGACATAACGAGCAAGTCGAGCCCTGCCGACTGTTGCGCAGCAGGAACGCTCAACGCTGGCTACAACACCTCCGCGCTCAAAGACTGGCAATTGTTTCTTGACATGATGATGCTCTATCCGGAAAGCTATCTCACCGAGGACGCGGGCGACTTGTCCAGCCTATGGAGCTTCACCGACTATGTGAACGGTGGCTATGTCTACAACTACGAAGGCATATTCCACGGCATACTCAACATCAAGAGAGACACCAAAGGCCTTCTTAAACAGCGCTACGACATCGTGAGAAACTATTTCATCAACAATTACGATTTTGATCCTCAAACAGTAGGCAACAGCCGTAAATAATCAATGGAAAACAAGAACAAGACTTTCACCATTGGCTGTCTTGCCGCCATGGCCACGCTTGCGCTCACGGCGCGGCCTGCCATGGCGCAACAGCCTATGCAAGACTCGCCTCAGCAGGCAAAGGCAGACAGTGGGTTCATAAAAAAAGACGCCATTGTATCACATGGCTTCCTTAGCAGTTACCAACAAGACGGCAAGCATTATCTTGCCATACCCGACTCCATCTTCGGAAGAGACATCCTCGTAACCATCACTATCACAAAAGGCGCATACCGCAAAGAGCGCCAAGACGATGAGCGGTTCGGCTACGCGGGCGACTCCATGTACAGCAAGATGATACGGTTTGTCAAGACTGGCGACACGGTGTCGCTTGTTTACCCTGACGTGGTATATAC
>DJQL01000001.1:3891-4039 GCA_002437565.1 Prevotella sp. UBA6387 | reverse complement strand
ACGGAGGACAACTGCCAGAACTGTGGCTTTACCCAGGTGCGCATCAATGGCCTCGATGGTCACTACTCCCAGATATTGGTGGATTCTCGCCCTGTGTTCTCTTCCTTGAACGGCGTGTATGGTCTGGAGCAGATTCCAGCCAACATGA
>DJQL01000001.1:0-3756 GCA_002437565.1 Prevotella sp. UBA6387 | reverse complement strand
CGGTGGGCGGCGCTAACTCGTTTGATAACGTGACAACAGGCAATGTCTCCTTAGTGACCGATGACAACAAGGCGGGTGTGTATGCCTATGGGCAGACTCGTACTCGTCAGGGGTATGACTATGATGGCGACGGATACACGGAGTTGCCAGAGTTGAACAATCAGACTTTCGGTCTCAATTCTTACCTCCGTCTCAGTCCATATTCTAAGTTGAGCCTTCAGTATCACGGCATCCATGAGTTCCGCCGTGGTGGCAACAAGCTCGACCAAGCGCCTCACGAGGCAAACATCGCAGAGCAGGTGGAGCATAACATTCAGGGTGGTGGACTCACTTACAACTTCTATTCTCCCGATGAGAAGAATCGCCTGTCGGCTTATTTCTCTTTCCAGACCACGGCTCGCAAGAGTTACTATGGTGGCATCGGCGAGGGAACGGAAGAAGACAAGGAGACTGCCGAGAAAGCCTATGGCACGACCCACGACTTTACTTATGTGGCAGGAGCACAGTATGTTCACTCTTTCGATAAGTTGCTCTTCATGCCATCCGACCTGACCCTTGGTACAGAGTACAATTTTGATGGTTTGAAGGATGTCATCCTGGGTTATGACCGCAACTTCAAGCAAGATGTTCGCATCGGAAGTTTCTTCTTCCAGAACGAGTGGAAGAACAAGCAGTGGAGCTTCCTCTTGGGCGGTCGATTGGATAAGCACAACTTGGTGGATCATGTCATCTTCAGCCCTCGCGCCAACCTTCGCTTCAATCCAACGGAGAATGTGAACCTGCGTATTACCTATGCAGGAGGTTTCCGTGCTCCACAAGCTTTCGACGAGGACTTGCACGTGGGTGTAGTAGGTGGTGAGCGATTGGTTACGGTATTGGCGGATAACCTGAAAGAGGAGCGTTCCAACAGCTTCAGCGTTTCAGCCGACTTGTATCATAAGTTTGGCAATGTACAAACCAATCTCTTGATAGAAGGATTCTATACCGACCTCAACAATGTGTTCGCACTTCGCCAGCTCGACCAGCCCGACGCGCAGGGCAACACCGTGCAGGAGCGTTACAACGCCTACGGAGCCAAGGTCTTGGGATTGAACATCGAGGGTAAGGCGATGTTCACCCGTTGGTTCTCTCTCCAGGCAGGCATCACCCTCCAGCAGAGCCACTATGACGAGGCTATCGCTTGGAACGACGAGGTGCCGGAGCAGAAGTACAAGAAGATGATGCGCACGCCTAACACTTATGGTTACTTCACCGCATCATTCACCCCAGTGAAGCGTTTCACGGCTTCGGTTACAGGCAATTATACCGGCAGTATGCTCGTAGGTCACTCCGCTGGTTCTGGCGTAGAGGAGCCTGTGGCAGTGAACACGCCTAAGTTCATGGAAGTAAACATGAAGTTGTCGTACGATTTCCCTATCTACAAGTACCTCACCCTGCAAGTGAATGGTGGTATCCAGAACATCACCAATGCTTATCAGAAGGACTTCGACAAGGGATGGAACCGAGATTCCAATTACATCTACGGTCCTTCCCTTCCACGCAGCTACTATGTGGGCGTGAAGGTTAGTTACTAAATAAGTATTGCGAGAAACGCAATGTGTAAGAGGCCGTGCCGAAAGTTTCACGCAAGAAGGCAAGACCTAAGGAAAAAAAACAACATTGCCGTGCCATGGTATAGTAAATATCACGGTGCGGCATTTTTATGACTTATAATTCAAAGCATATCAGCGTTTCAAGAAGAAGCGCACGAGAATGAAGTTGATCGGCACGCAGATGCAAAACATTGGTATTGGTGCCACTTGCTTTGACAAACCGAGCCAAAGAAATAGATTCAGCGTGAGCATCTGCAAAGTGTAGTTGACCACATGACTGAACAGGAACCCCGCGCCACGGCGCGCGTTAGCCTTCACACGGAAGGTGAAACGCGTTGAGGCAATGAAATTGAACACGAAGCTCAACACGTAGCCCACGGTCATTGCCACCGTAGACCACAAATGAGAGCCGGCTTTTGACGCATCCGCGCCTATGAGTTGTATCAAGCCATAATAGATGGCATATTGCAACAACGTGGCTGTGGCTCCGACAATGGCGAAGCGCACCACCTCACCTATCTTACCCGACATAATGACTTTCATCCGCATAAGCAAACATTTCCTTGTCGCCACGGCTGTCGCCATAGGCTATGACATAATAATGTGAACGGTCGCTGACAAGACAAGGCAATGTCTCCTTTAGACGACGCACCTTTTCAGCCCCATAGCAGTTTGGCGTGAGGAAGCGTCCAGTTAGCCTGCCGTTCTCGCTCTCCACCTTTGTGCCTATCACCGTGACGGAGCCAGAGAAGAACGGCGACACCCAATTGTCAACACTCGCGCTTACCACAAAGACGGGAGTGCCGTTGGCCATGGCTCTCTCCATCACGCTCCACGTGGCTTGTCGCTTGAGATTTTGGCTCTCGGCGGCGAAACGATGGCAAAGTTCATCGAAATCGGCAGTTGGCATATCCTTGAAGCACATTGCAAAAAGCCGCTGCTTGGTCTGCCCATTGTCTACTATGCCAAGCTTCATAAACACTATGCGCGGCAAGAGCAAAAGAAGGCAACGCACAAGCCAAGACGTGCCACGGGCAAAGCGTATGAAGTCGATGAGTGTGTCGCGAGTGGTGAGAGTGCCGTCGAAATCGAAAACGTAAATCTTTTTATCCAACATAAATGATAAGCACAAATGTCACGAGCCAAGCCAGCACATCGAGTTGTATGAAGCGATCGTGGATGATGACCTTTGTCGGGTTGCCGCTCTTCTTGTCGACCACGGCAATCTGCAGGTAACGCAGCAACCCCAAAAGCACGTAAACGCTCGTCAGGTACAGATATTCCGAATGGAAGTGCTCCGCCGTCTCCGGGCTCACGGTGTACATGATGTAGCACACGAGCGTGACCGAGGCTGTGATGGTGAGTGCCTGGTTGATAAAGGTGGAGTTGTAGCGACTGGTGTTCCGGCGCGGCGCCTCGCCAGTCATTTCCATTCGCAACACGTCGTCTCGGCGCTTAGCGAAGCTCATGAAAAGCGTTATCAAGAACGTCATGAGCACTATCCACTTGCTCAAGACTATGCCCGTGGCCACGCCACCCGCGCACATGCGGAGAACGAAGCCAAAGGCCACCACGCAAACGTCGACAATGGCATATTGCTTCAACCGCGCGCAATAGGCGAGGTTAAGAAGCCAATAGAAGACTATGACAGACGCAAGACCCACAACACCGAGAGCATCTCCGGCTCCGCAGCATACGGCCAAGCTCAGCAGAAACATCAACGCCATGAGCGCATAACCCTGCCTCACACTCACCGCGCCACTGGCAATGGGGCGATGACATTTCTCGGGATGACGGCGATCATCGGCAACGTCGTGGATGTCGTTGAAACAATAGATGCTCGATGCCGCGAAACTGAAAGCGAAGAACGCGACAATACCGTCCACAAGCGCGCTGATTTCGAACAAGGCGCCACCAAAGATTATAGGGGCGAACACGAAGAAGTTTTTAATCCACTGTGATGGGCGTAGCAGTCGCACCAATGCCTCTGTATGTGTCATTTTGTCCATTTCTCATGCAAATCTATAATAATCTTGGCTATCCAGTCCACTATCTTGCTCAACACCCACGCTAACGGGAGCGTCACCACGACGCAAGCAAGGAACGTAGGCCAATAGCTCCACGACTTTGGCAGGTAGTCGAGCACGAAATGAAGGTGTATGAG
>DJQL01000126.1 GCA_002437565.1 Prevotella sp. UBA6387 | reverse complement strand
TTGGCCACTCTGGTAACCACCCCTGTTTTACTTTTGAGCCTCTTGTCGGATTCGAACCAACGACCCCGAGATTACAAATCACGTGCTCTGGCCAACTGAGCTAAAGAGGCGTTTCTTCGCAGCCGCCTCACTGGCAAGCTACAGACCTGTTGTAAAACGGCTGCAAAGTTACTATTTATTTTTCAATCTCCAAAACATTTTGAGGAAATTTTCAACGATTGCGTAATTTTTCCTTGAATTTCGTCAGTTGTTCCCGCAAGCTGTCCACGCACAAGTCAACGCCCTCCTCGAAAGAGTCACACGTCTTAGCGACATAAATCGGGTTACCATTGGGCACCGACACGGTGACGCTGGTTTCCTTGTTCAACGCGGCAGCAGGCTTGACAACCTTTAATTGCACCTCTACTTTCTTAATATCTTCAAATGATTTTTCCAACTTAGCGACCTTCTTCTCGATAAAGGCTTGCAGCTTCTCGGTAGCGTCGAAGTGAATCGACTTGATGTTTACTTCCATAGTTACCATTTTTAAAGGTTAAACTCATGCCCGCGGATGGGCATCTTTGTATACTCTGCGGAGCTGTTCAAAGGTGGTGTGTGTATACACCTCCGTCGTCGACGCACTGGCGTGACCCAACAGCCTCCTTACGCTTTCAATACTTGCGCCATTGTTGAGCATCGCAGTGGCGAACGTATGTCGCAACACGTGTGGCGAGAGCTTTTTCTGCGTGCTGACGAGCGAGAGCTTCGTCTTCACTCTACGCCTTACGTCTTCAGGCATCATGCGTTTTCCCTTCGACGTGACGAATACCGCATCGCACTGGCGGCTCACCTCGCGATCTCTGCAAGCAATGTAACGACTAAGCGTCACGGCGAGCTCCTCTCCGTATGGCACCACCCGTTGTCGGTTCCCTTTTCCAGTCACTTTCAACTGGCGGTTGTCGCAATCTATGTCCACATCGTCAAGACCTATCAACTCCGACAGGCGTATGCCCGTCTCGTAAAAGGTCGTTATTATCGCCTTGTCCCTGACTTCCAGAAAGCCACTACCCCACGGCAGGTCATCAAGCAGGCGATTCATCTCGCCCTCCTTGAGAAACGACGGCAGTCTTCTGCCACGCTTCGGCGGTTCCACCCGATAGGTGGGGTCGCGCTCCACGAGGTGACGCGCCATGGCATACCGGAAAAGCGACCGGAGGGCGGCAAAGCGCGTCCCCACGCTCGATGCTTCCATACCACCGTCCATGAGACATTCCATCCAGTCGCGGACAACGTCTTCATCGACAGTCTGCCAGTCAAGCCCATTGTCAAGGGCACGGAAATAATCCTCAAATTCCCTTAAGGAGACAGAGTATGACTCTATCGTCCTCGGCGAGCGACAACGCTCATAGCGCAGGTAATCCAAGAATTCATCAACCATGCCAAACAGCAATTAGGCGCCAACCGGCTTCACGGTGATTTACATTGCGAATTTATGGAAAAAATCTGAAACTACCAAATTTTTTAAGAAGTTTTTATTCTTCCGCGTCGCGCATGTGCTGCACGTAAACGGCATGCTCCATCTTGAGACGCTTCTTGACAGATGGCTTGTCATACTGCTGACGTGAGCGAAGCTCCTTGATGACACCTGTCCTTTCAAACTTTCTCTTGAACTTCTTGAGAGCTCTTTCGATGTTCTCGCCTTCCTTTACGGGTACAATAATCATTTTGTTTTGGTTTATAAATTTTAAATTAGACATTTGCCTTGCGAAAGGATACTGCACACCCCTCCACAATAAGCGGCTGCAAAATTACAAGTTATTTTTCAGATAGCCAAACAATTATCCAATTTTGTGTCATATTTCCCTCGTGGCGTTTTCCAGCCATGCCCGCTCCCCATCATCGAGGCGTGGGGCAAGGAGTTGGTAAACGTGATGGTGATACTGGTTCAGCCATTCGGCTTCCTCGGGTAGAAGCATCTCCCTTACTATAGGCTCGGTATCGAATGGGCAGAGCGTGAGCGGCTCCATTTGCAGGAAGTCGCCAAACGCCGTGTGCATATATGGCCGTATGAGCAGCGTGTTCTCATGGCGCACGCCAAACTTGCCTTCAAGATACAGGCCTGGCTCGTCGGTCACTGTCATTCCGGCCCTAAGCGGTGCCGGCATGTATTCCATCCTTATTTGGTGAGGCCCCTCGTGCACGTTGAGGAACGAGCCTACGCCATGTCCGGTGCCATGAAGGAAGTTCATGCCCTCACGCCACATCGGCTCACGAGCCAGGGCATCGATTTGCGTGCCGGATGCCTCATCGGGAAACTTGGCCAGCTCCAGCTGTATGTGTCCCTTCAGCACGAGCGTATAGACGCGGCGCATCTCCTCGGTCACGGGGCCAAGGGCTATCGTGCGCGTGATGTCCGTCGTCCCGTCATCATACTGCGCGCCGCTGTCGAGAAGCAGCAAGCCCCTTGGCTCAAGTTTGGCGTCGGTGTCGGGCGTGGCCTCATAGTGCACGATGGCACCGTGCTCATTGTAACCCGCAATGGTGTCGAAGCTGATTCCTCGAAAGAGTGGTTGCTCGGCGCGAAAGGCCGTAAGCTTGCGGTCTACGCTCATCTCCGTCTGCCCTCCCTCAGCCACCGCGGGCTTGAGCCACCTGAGAAACTTCACCATGGCTACGCCATCACGGAGCATGGCATTGTGATAGCCGGCTATCTCCACGTCGTTCTTCACGGCTTTCATGGCAGGAATAGGCGACGTGTGCCTGACTATTTTCTTGGCATAAGCCTTGCTGCCTGCCGAAGCTATTATATTATATAATGTGTATGATGTCTCTTCTGGGTCGAAAAGGATATTATATTCGAAATATTTTCTCAGTCCGTCGCCCACTTTGTCATAGCTTGCCACTTTCACGCCTTGCGTCTCGAGGTATTCCTCTACCTGTGGGGTGAGCTTGGCTTTGTCGACAAACAAGGTTGCCTTATCGGTGCTCAACAACAGATAGGCCACGAACACCGGGTTGCAGTGCACGTCTGACCCTCTGAGGTTCAGCAACCACGCTATGTCATCGAGGGCGGATACGAGCATTCCGTCCGCGCCCATGTCGCACAATGCGGCTCGCACACGCCCTATCTTCGACACGGCCGACTCACCCGCGTATTTCATGGGATGCACCTCTATCTTGTGGTCGGGTATCGCGGGGCGGTCTCTCCAAATCTCGTCCAAAGGGTCGAAATTGGCCCTGACCGTTATACCCCCTCGACGACGCAAGTCGTGGATGAGCCTCTCCACCGAGCTCACGTTGTTGCACATTCCGTCCACTCCCACCTGCGCGTTTCCGCCACTGAGCTTGTCTCCAAGCCATTGGGCTATCGTGGGCGTGCCTTTCATCTTTAAGCGCATCAGTTGAAACGACGTGCCCTCAAGCTGCTTCTCCGCGGCAAGGAAATACCTGCTGTCGGTCCAAAGGGCCGCGGAGTCCATGGTCACCACGGCCGTGCCAGCCGAGCCATCGAAACCGCTGATCCATTC
>DJQL01000016.1:27025-30555 GCA_002437565.1 Prevotella sp. UBA6387 | reverse complement strand
TGTCATAGTTGATGCCCACTTTTACCAGTCGCTTGCCATTGGCGGAATATGGTATGAGGTATCCCTTGTCATCTATCTGTTGCAGCGCCGCCTTTGCGCTGCCGTCATATTTCAGCTCAAGCACATATATGGTGTCTGGCATATGATATATTTGGTCTTGTCCACATATATGTACTTCCCTTCTATTATGTCCTGGAATGTTTGTATCCCAATAGGGTATCTTCTAATCTCAGCCATGACCTTTATTGTTTTCTTGCCGCTAAGTTACGAAATATTTTTCAAATATACCATGTTATCCCGAACTGGTATATCTACTTATGTTAAAAAAAATGGAACATAACAACCCCAAAAAACGAAAAGTGCACTGAACAGAGTGCACTTTTTATATATAATTGCACTGAGTTCAGTGCGATTTTGGTCATTTCGGCATTCAAATGTAAAGCCGACGGCATTTTAGCATGAAGCCGAAGCATGGTAAAAAAGCCCTATGCGTCGGCCTTCACGCGGATGCAGGCGTTGGCTATCATGGCCGTGACGCCGCCCGTGGTGATGCCGCTTGAGAAGATGCTCTTGATGACGCTTGGCATCTGCGACAGGATGTCGGGCACGAGCTCCACGCTCATGCCCATGGAGAAACTGATGGCGAGCACGAGCACGGCCTTGCGGTCTATCGTGGTGGAGGCGATGATGCGCACGCCCGCCGCCGCCACGGTGCCAAACATGAGGAGCGTGGCCCCACCCAGCACGCAGTCGGGGATGAGGGAGAAAAACTCGCCCACGACGGGGAACAGCCCCAAGAGAAACAAGGCGCCGGCTATGAAATAGCCCACGTAGCGGCTTGCCACGCCCGTGAGCTGTATCATGCCGTTGTTTTGGGCGAAGATGCTGTTTGGGAAACTATTGAACACGGCAGCCAACATGGAGTTGAAGCCGTCGGCCAAGATGCCGCCCTGAGCGCGCCGCATGAACACGGGACCCTCCACGGGCTCGCCGGAGATGAGCGAGTTGGCGGTGATGTCGCCGAAAGCCTCAACCGCGGTGACGAGGTAGATAAGCCCTAAGCCGACGATGGTGCCCACGTCGAAGCGCAAGCCATACTTGAAGGGGACGGGGACGTTGAGCGCGCCCGTGGTCTGGATGTCGGAGAAATGGATCATGCCAAGGCCATAAGCCGCCACGCAGCCAACGAGCAGGCCCAACACTATTGAGCCCATGCGCAGGAACCTGTTGGCCGACCTGTTGAAGAAGATGATGGTGACGAGCACCAGCACCGCCAAGCCAAGGTTCCGGATAGAGCCGAAGGTGCCATTGTCCATCGCCGCCTGGCCACCTCCACACGAGGTGATACCAGCCTTGATGAGACACAGGCCGATGAGCGTGACCACGATGCCAGCCACGAGCGGCGTGATGACCTTGCGCGTGTAGGGCAAGACGCGGCTCACTATCATCTCCACGACCGACGCCACCAGGCAACCGCCGAACACATAGCTCAGGCCGAGAGCCACGTCCATCTTGCCATTGACCATGCCAAGCATGCCCGCGCTGATGATGGGGCTGATAAACGAGAACGACGTGCCTTGGATGCAGAGCAGCCCCGTGCCGATGGGCCCCACGCGATGGCTCTGGATGAAGGTGGCTATGCCCGAAACGAAGAGCGACATGGAGACGAGGAAGCCCGTGGTCTGGATGTCGAACCGCAAGGCCGACGCTATGATAAGCGGAGGGGTGATGATGGCCACGAAGATGGCCAAGAGGTGCTGCAAGGCCGCGAACAATGTCTCGCGGAGGGGCGGACGGTCGTTAAGGCCATAGATCAAGTCCTTTTGCGCGGCCATTATTCCTCTCGCATCTTTATTTCACAATTGTCGAGCGAGTCGATTATCGCCATGCTCTCGCAGCGTATGCCAGCATCCTCGATGACCTTGCGGCCATGCTGGAAAGCCTTCTCGATGATGAAGGCCATGCCCACCAAATGCGCGCCTCCCTGACGGCATAGGTCGATGATGCCCTTGGCGGCGTTGCCGTAGGCCAGGAAGTCGTCCACGAAGAGCACCTTGTCGTCGGGCGTGAGATAATCCTTTGAGATGACGACGTGGTACTCGCGCTGCTTAGTGAACGAGAACACCGTGGTTGACAGCATGTCGCCCATGGTCGAGGGCTTCTTTTTCTTGGCGAACACCACTGGCAAGTCGAGCAGGAAACCCATCATGATGGCTGGCGCTATGCCACTGGCCTCGATAGTCAGAATCTTGTTGATGTCGGTGTTGGCATAGCGGCGAATCATCTCCACCGCTATCTGCTTCATCAGGTTGGGGTCCATCTGGTGATTGATAAACTTGTCGACCTTTAAGATACCACCTGGGTAACACTTGCCATCCTTGCGGATTCTGTCCAATAACGCTTTCATTGTAAAATCGGTTTAATTAATGCAAAATTACAAAAAATAGCCGTCTCGTGAAAGCAATTGAACGGGCAATGTTGAAAGAACATGAAAATATATTCACGAAACGTGCATGGATGGCCACAGTGACCGTCCGCGACCCGAATGGCACACTGCGAAAACGTAAATATTTATAGCAAGAATTTAACACTTGGCAACAGCGTGTAAGAGAGAGCGAAAAGCGGCATGTCGACCTCGTTTCACCCCAGTATTCGACCTTTTCAAACGCGATGTATGCGCCTCCACGCCGTAAGGCCATCACGATTCAAGCGCAAGGCCGTTGCCTTCACGCCGCCATGTCATCGCCTTCACGCCGTAATCGCAACGCGATAGCGGCGTAAAGGCAACAAAAAAATTCCGCCTTTCGCATCTTAAAAGATAGCGAAAGGCGGAATTGCCTATTTATCAGCATATTACAAAATCATTACGAGAATGGCCACGAATGGAGCACACTATCAACCATTTTCAAACAGGCGATTCTCAGAGAGGCTTTTGTAAAGGAATATTACCCATTATCATTTTCTTCCGAAATCTGCCGGGATCTCTCCCCACTGCCTTGTCTCCCACTTTATTACAGGCGTGGTGACATTGTGGGTGCGGAGCCATTTCTCGGCACGGCTTATAAGCGCGTAGAGCGGCTCGGTGCGCTCGTCGCGCTCGAGCTTCGTCTTGCATTGCTTTTTCTTGACCCACAGTATGGCGTTGTAGGAGTCGGAGTAGATGGTCTTGCCGGTGATGCCCTTGTTGTCCATGAGCGCCAAGGCGTGCACTATGGCGAGAAACTCGCCTATGTTGTTGGTGCCGTACACTATGGAGCCGTCGGGATAATATGGCCCGAAATGGAACAACTGCTTGCCTGTGGCGAGATCCACCCCTTGATACTCCATCGGCCCAGGATTTCCTGAGCAACCAGCGTCCACCGCCCAGGCGGAAGCATATCCCTGAGGCATTGGTCCTCTGGCCCCTTCCTGGCCCTCCCCCACCCTGGGGAGGGTGTGATATGGTGAAGCCTCGCCACTTTCCTTCACGATAGGGGAAGGTGAAGTGTTGCTGTTTCCCACGTTATTATAGTTTACACCACTATTCATTT
>DJQL01000016.1:0-26959 GCA_002437565.1 Prevotella sp. UBA6387 | reverse complement strand
CTCCCCTGGGTGGGGGAGGGGCTGGGGAGGGGCCTGATTTTTTTACATTCTCTCTGGCACTTCGATGCCAAGGAGCTCCATGGCGTTCTTGATGGTCTTGCTCACGTTGCGCGCGAGCTTGAGGCGGAAGAGCTTCTCGGCCTCCGTGTCGGCTGAGAGGATGCTGTAGTCGTGGTAGAACTGGTTGAAGAGCTTTGTCAGTTCATAGGTGTAGTTGGCTATGCCGGCAGGGTTATAATTTTGTCCGGCGTCGGCCACGGCCACCTTGAAGGCGTCGAGCTTCTGTATCAGCTCCACCTCCTTGGCATTTGGAGCGTAAGACGACGCGTCGGCATTGGCCGCCATGTCGCCGCTCTTCCTGAGAATTGAGCGGATGCGCGCGTAGGTATATTGTATGAATGGACCCGTGTTGCCGTTGAAGTCGATAGACTCCGCAGGGTTGAACAGCATGTTCTTGCGTGCGTCAACCTTCAGGATAAAGTATTTCAAGGCGCCCATGCCCACGATGCGTGCTATCTCGTTTTTCTCCTCTTCGGAAAACTCCTTCGACTGTCCGTGCTCCTCGCTGGTCTTTCGCGCGTCGCTTATCATCTCAGCCACGAGGTCGTCGGCATCCACCACTGTGCCCTCACGACTCTTCATCTTGCCGTTGGGGAGCTCCACCATGCCATAGGAGAAATGCACGAGATCCTTGCCCCACTTGAAGCCAAGGCGGTCGAGCAGGAGCGATAGCACCTGAAAGTGGTAGTTCTGCTCGTTGCCAACCACATATATCATCTTTTCGATTGGGTAATCGCTGAAGCGCATCTCCGCCGTGCCTATGTCTTGCGTCATGTAGACCGTGGTGCCATCGGCACGGATGAGGAGCTTTTGGTCAAGGCCATCCTTTGTGAGGTCGGCCCAAATGCTGCCGTCCTCTTTCTTGTAGAAGAGACCCTTTTCGAGACCCTCCATCACCTTGCGCTTGCCCACGATATAGGTGTTGCTCTCGTAGTATATCTTGTCGAAGCTCACGCCGAGAGCCTTGTAGGTCTCGTCGAATCCGGCATATACCCATGAGTTCATCTTTGCCCATAGGTCGCGTATGTCCTTGTCGCCAGCCTCCCACTTCACGAGCATGCGGTGAGCCTCCTTGATGAGTGGGGCCTCCTGCTCCGCCTTCTTCTTGGCATCGTCCTCGCCCATGCCCTCTGCCATGTATTGCTTAGTGAGCTCGGCGCATTCCTCCTTGTAATGCTTGTCGAAGAGCACGTAGAAGTCACCAATGAGGTGGTCGCCCTTCTTGCTGGTAGACTCAGGCGTACAGCCGTTGCCCCACTTCATCCACGCGAGCATCGACTTCATGATGTGTATGCCACGGTCATTCACTATGTTGGTCTTCACCACGCGGTTGCCATTGGCCTCAAGAATCTTGGCCAGGCTCCATCCCAAGAGGTTGTTGCGCACGTGCCCGAGATGCAATGGCTTGTTGGTGTTGGGCGAAGAGTATTCCACCATGACGAGAGGAGACTCTGGCGTAACCGCCTTCTCACCATAGCGCGGATCGCTGTCGATGGTGTCGAGCAGGTCTGTCCATGCCTCAGGCGCGATGACGAGGTTGAGGAACCCCCCGACGGCGTTGAACGCCGCCACGGCCTTGCAGCTGGCAACGAGTTTCTCGCCAATCTCTTGCGCGGTGTCTTGTGGCTTCTTGCGCGACATCTTCAAGAAAGGAAACACAACCAGCGTGAGGTTGCCCTCAAACCCCGGTTTCGTTTTTTGAAGTTGCACCATCTTCTCGGGAACCTCTTGGCCATAAAGCTCTTTCACGGCAGAAAGCACCGATGAGCTTATCTCTTTCTCAATGTTCATGAAATGTCTATTTATACTACCTATATATATTAATTTGTTGCAAAGTTAGCAAAATATATAGGAATTGTGTCAGCTTGACGTAATAAATATTAAAGCGGCTAACCATTTTTTGGTCAAACTATTTGAACAATGATAATTTTAACACCAAAAATTTTTGTTTATTCAAAAACGTTTGCTAATTTTGTTTCGCATTGAAGACGATACATTAAAAAACGAAAAGCAATTGGTATGCATCTTTTGTTTAATGTTTTGATATACACGATTTAAGAGAATATCTAAAGCTAAAATTAATATGGAAACACGACAAGACGTCTATGGCAACTTAGGCTCGCAACGTAAGAAATTCATCAATTGGCAGACGCGCACCATATTGGTGTCGATGCTGGGCTACGCAATGTTTTATTTCGTGAGAAAGAATTTCTCGCTCGCCATGCCAGGACTGACAGGGGAATACGGCATATCCAACAAGAGCTTTGGCTGGATATTGTTTTTCGGTTCCCTCATATACGGCACGTCCCGCTTCGTCAATGGTTATGTCGTAGACCGCGTAAAAAGCCATATCGTGATGGCGTTGGGCTTGTTCTTGTGCGCCATAGCCAACTTCGCCTTTGGCTTCAGCGTGAACATCAGCTCGCTCATCACGGGAACCGACAGCGGTCCCGACTTCACCTCTATGCTCATACTCTTCATGGGCATCGTCATCATCCTAAACCAGTATTGCCAAGGCATGGGCTATCCTCCGTGCGCACGCATCCTGCCCCACTGGATTCACCCGTCGGAGCTCGCTACTAAGATGTCCATCTGGAACACGTCTCACTCCGTGGGTGCCGCCCTCGCCGTGATAGTGTGCGGCACCATAATGGGGTCGCTCGGCACCGACATGAGCACCAACACCGCTGTCGTGGCGCGCATAACCGAGAACCTGACAAACAACAGCGTGGCCGACGCATCCACACAGGCACTCAACTACGCCGCCCATATAGGCGCGTGGAAATGGTGCTTCTGGATTCCGGCAATCATAGCCCTCTGTGGGTCCGTGTTCGTGCTTATGGGCCTGCGCGACGAGCCAAAAGACGCCGGACTGCCCGACCTGCCTGGCACATCGCTCGGAAAGATTGACGTGAAAAACAAGAAAGACCGCAAGAAGTTTGAGATGATGATGGTTTGGAAGAACCGCTGGGTGTGGACATTCTGCGTCGCCAACCTCTTCGTGTACGTGGTGAGAATGGGCATCCTCGACTGGGGTCCGAAGTTCCTCACCGAGAGCCGCGGCCTCGACATCTCCGAGGCTGGCTGGACCGTCGCCGCCTTTGAGATAGCCGGCATCCTTGGCACGCTATTCGCCGGCTGGGCCACAGACCACATCTTCAAGGGCAAAGGGCACCACATGTGCGTGGCTTGCATGGCGGGCGCCGCCGTATTCATGTTCATCTTCCGTTGTCTGCCTGGCAACGCGAGCCTGTCGCTCACGGCGGCAGTGCTCGTAGGAGCGGGATTCTGCGTGTATGGACCACAGGCGCTCATCGGCATAGAGCTCGGCAAGCAAGCCACCAAGGAGGCATCGGCAAGGGCCAACGGCATAGCCGGCATACTCGGATACATCGGCTCCGGACTCTCCGGACTGCTCGTGGGCTACGTGGCCGACATCTACGGATGGACGAGGGTGTTCGAGACAATAATCGTGGTGGCCATCATAGGCATGCTGATATTGATATCCATGTGGAAGGCGCCACGCGACGGATATGAGCGTGCCTCCAAGATTGAATATGAGGAATAATACTGAATAGCAGACATGAACTGTGTATACGAAATAGAAAAACAATACATTCCATGAAATTTGACAAGTTCTCATCCCCATTTGACCACGACAACCTGATGAAGGCTCTTGCGAAGATCAGCCATGTGGCCCTCGACATGGACGGCACCATCTACCTTGGCGACACGCTATTCCCTTATACCATGCAGTTTCTCGACACGCTAAGAGGGCTCGGAATCAGCTATTCGTTCTTGACCAACAACCCAACGAAAAGCTCGGGCGACTACCTCAAGAAACTGCGCAAGCTCGGCATAGAGGCCACGCCGGAACAGATGTACACGTCGTCGATAGCCACCATCGACTACATACACCAAAACTTCCCACAGGCAAAGCGCATCTTCGCGCTTGGAACGCCAAGCATGCACGAGGAGTTCAGGAGGGGAGGCTTCGAACTATGCGAGGACTCGCCAGAAGACCGCCCCGACGTGCTCGTGGTAGCCTTCGACACGACGCTGACCTACAACCGCCTGTGCCGTGCGGCATGGTGGGCATCGCACAATGACATTCCCTACATAGCCACAAATCCCGACTGGGTATGCCCCACCGATGAGCAGACCATCCTCGTGGATTGCGGCTCATTGTGCAAGGCGATAGAAGGCTCCACGAAGAGGAAACCCGACGTGGTGATAGGCAAGCCCAACCCGAACATGCTCTGGTGCATACGCGATAAGTACGGTCTGCGCGACGACGAGATAGCAATGGTTGGCGACCGCATCTACACCGACGTGGCCACGGCGCAAAACGCGGGCTCGTTTGGCGTGCTCGTGCTGTCGGGCGAGACAACGCTCGACATGTCGCTTACCTACGAGCGGCAGCCTGATCTCACGGCAGCGAGCATCAAGGAGTTAGGAGAACTACTGAAGGAGGCCAGCGGCCACTGAGATAAGGTTGACCGACATCAAGAAAGGCCATTGAAGCGGCTTTGTAACACCAGCGAAAAACAATTGTAATCTACTATAAATAATTTCGTACCTAAATAACAAACTTTAATCAATAGACCATGAAGATGAAACAGCATCACGTGAGAATTGCCGTGACGGCTCTTTCGATGCTCACCTCGGTGACGGCTTTCGGACAGAGCGTGACACTGACCGGCCGTGTGCTCGACACCGACGGAACAACCCCTATGGTTGGCGTGACGGTGCAGCAAAAGGGTTCCAAGACTGGAACAGTGACTGACCTGGACGGAAACTTCACGCTAACCGTGAATGGGGCCAACCCACAATTGACAGTCTCCTACCTTGGTTATCAAACCACTACCCTTTCCGTGGGTAGCAAGACAAAACTCAAGATCGTGATGAAACCAGAGGCTAAGAACCTGAACGAGGTCGTCGTGACGGCTCTTGGCATCAAGCGCGAGGAAAAGTCGCTGGGATACTCCGTGACCAAGCTCGACAACAAGGAACTCACAAAAGGTGTCTCCGGCAACTGGCTGGAGCAGATGAACGGCAAGGTCGCCGGACTTTCCATGTCGCAGGCGGGCACGGGACCAATGGGAACGATGCGCGTCACGCTGCGTGGCGACCACTCGCTGAACTACGGCAACAACGGCGCACTGTTCGTGGTCGATGGCATACCAATACAATCGGGAACCGTGGCAACTGGCAGCGGCTCAACATATAGCAACAACGACGCACCCGTAGACTTCGGCAACGGAGCCGCGGACATCAACCCCGACGACGTGGAGTCGGTGACGGTGCTGAAAGGCGCGGCGGCCACCGCGCTCTATGGCTCGGCGGCAGGAAATGGAGCCATCGTCATAACAACCAAAGGTGGCGGAGGAGCGAAGAAGTGGGGCGTGTCGGTAAGTTCATCGCTCGTCTTCGAGAAGGCAAGCTATTGGCCAGACTTCCAAAAGGAATACGGAGCCGGTACAGACATGGGCCTCAATCCATACGTGTTCAACAACATCGACGCGGACAAGTCTGCCGATGGCAAAGCCTACAGTTCAAACTACTCGCGCTACAACTTCGGCGAGAAATTCGGTGAGGGCAAGATGCGCTACCAATACAATTCTTACGACTGGGATACCGGCATGTGGACCCCAACCCCATGGGAGTACAAGGACGACTGGTACAAGGGATTTTTCCAGACTGGCACCACATGGCGCAACAACGTATCCATCACAGGCGGCAACGGCAAGGGAACGTCTGGCCGCATAAGTTTCACCGACACACGCAACAACTGGATAACGCCAAACACTGGCTACGTGGACGACGCCGTGTCGCTCGGATTCGACACGCCAGTGAGCAAGCGCATCAAGATAAGCTCACGCGTCAACTTCACCAACCGCCGAAGCGGGAACCTGCCGGCAAGCGGTTACTCATCGGCCAGCCCGATGTATCAACTCGGCTTTGGATACAACACCAACTCCATAAACGAGTGGAAAGACGAGTACTTCAAAGGCAGGTTCACCAGGGAGAACATGGACAATGGCATGACGGTGTACAAGGGCACAGACGCTTTCAACCCCTACCGCACCGCCTACGAGGAGCTCAACTCCATGAACAAGACCCGCGTATACGGAAACATACAGGCCACAGTCTCGCTGCTAAAGGGTCTCAGCCTCAAGCTGCGCTCAGCGGTGGACATGACCCACACTTGGAGGACACAGCAGCGCCCGTTCTATACCAACGGCTTCCAGGAGGGCATGTATCGTGAGCAGACCACCAACGTGTACCGCTTCAACAACGACTTCCTGCTCTCGTACACCAACAACAAGTTAGTGGGCGACCGTCTCGGGTTCAACGCCTCCTTTGGTGGCAACAGCATGGATTATCGTTACTATAACGACCGCATAACGCTCGAAAAACTGCAAGTGGATGGCGTGTACAACGTCTACAACGTGCCGTCAGGATACAGCCCCGACGTGTTCAGCTATCACTCGAAGAAGAAGGTCAACTCCTTCTATGGCATCATGAGCCTTTCGTGGGACAACACCTATTATCTTGAGTTCACCGACCGCAACGACTGGTCTTCGACCCTTGCCATAGGCCACAACTCATACAACTATCCGTCCGTGTCTGCCACGGTTCTCCTTGACCAGGTGCTCAACTTCAGGGAGAAAGCCCCATGGGTGAACATGCTCAAGCTGAAAGCGTCGTGGGCGAACGTGGGTAACGACACGTCTCCTTACTCCCTGGATCGCTATTATGACAACACTTCCTACTACGGAGGCTACAGAATCTCACGCACCATCCCCAACTCGAAAATCAAGCCTGAGAACGAAGAGAGTTGGGAAGGAGGTATCGAAGGAAAGATGTTTGGGGGCAGACTTGGCTTCGACTTCACGCTCTACACCACGAACACCACGAACCAAATCGTGAGCGTGGCCGCCGACCAAATAACCGGAGCCACAGGCTACACCATCAACGCCGGCAAGATAGGCAGCAAGGGTATTGAGATTACGCTTAGCGGAACACCTGTGAAGACCCGCAACTTCGAGTGGAACATTTCCGCCAACGCCAGCCGAAACTGGAACACGCTTGAATCCTTGCAAGACGATTGGGACCCAAGACAACCGTTCCAGCTCAGTAACGGAACAACAATCGGAGGCCGCGTATACATCTACTCATTCGTAGGCCGAGAGATGTACCACCTCTACGGCAGGGGCTACACGCGCGCCCCGGAAGGTGCATACTATATCGACGATGACGGCAACAAGGTTGACTGCAGCGGCGCCAAAATCATCACCAGCAACGGATTGCCAGTAAACCCAAAGACTTCGCCCCTTATGGATCTCGGCCGTGTCAACCCGACATGGACAGGCGGACTGAACATGAATTTCCGCATAAAGAACGTAACCGTGTCAATGGACTTCGCCGCGCAGGTTGGCGGACACGCCTACTCCACCACCAACTTCATGCTTTCATACCAGGGTCGCTTGAAGAACTCGCTCTATGGCCGCTATGATGGCTTCGTGCTCGACGGAGTGCAAGAGCACAAGGCCGCAGACGGAACAATAACCTACACGAAGAACAAGACTGTGATGACATCCGTGCAGAACTATTACAACACTTATGTATGGGTACGCGACAACGCAGAGGAAAACACCTTCTCCACAAACTTCATCAAGTTCAAGCAGCTGCGTATCGATTACAGCCTCCCAAGGAAAATATGCAGGAAAACCCACTTCCTTGAGAGCTTAAGCTTTGGCGTTTACGCCACTAACCTATTCTGCATCACGCCGTTCCCTCAGTATGACCCAGAGACGGCCATGGTGTCTGGAGCTGAAATATACTCAGGCATAGAGACGCTTGCGTATCCTATGACCCGCCAGTATGGATTCAATCTCAAACTTTCTTTCTAAAGCCATGAAAACAAGATTCACAAAATACATGCTTCCCGTCGCCGCGTCGGCATTGCTTCTCGCTGGATGCACGGAGAATTTCGAGTCGACCAATTCCAACCCTAACAAGATTACGGTGGCAAGTGGCAAGCTCAACGCCTCGGCCTTGTTCGAGCCAATCCTCTATGGAGGAACCAACTATCTGACCAACATCACTTACAACTGGAACGACGAGCTCATACAGCATACCGCCGCCACCGCCGTCACCACGTCGACGATACATCGCTACGGCATTGGCGACAGCAACTGGACATCGCTGTGGAACTCCATAGCGCGATACGCGAGCGACTGTCACGAGATGAGCCGTCTTGCCGAGATACACGAAGACGGTGCAGCTGATGCCGTGTCGAAGACATTGTATGTAATGTACATGCAAAACCTTACCGACATGTTTGGTGACATCCCATTCACCGAGGCATTCCAGGCATCGGAAGGAAACATGAGGCCAGTGTTCGACTCGCAGGAAAAGGTATACGCACAGCTATGCTCTTATTTGGAGAAAGCCAACGACATATACGCGAAAAGCCCCTATGTGGACAAGACCTACCCTGCCTTGGACGCCATGTATCAGTTCAGCATGGAAAAATGGCGCAAGTTCAACAACACCCTGTACCTCCGCGTTCTTGGTAGGCTCTCAAATCGCGTCAACACAATCGTGGACAGCACCGCCAACCTCAATGTAGCGCAAAAAATGCAGCAGATAGTGGATAATCCGTCATCTTATCCTATCTTTGAGGGCAACGACGACAACGCCACGGTTCATTATAGTGCCGTTGCGCCGTATTACTCACAGTTTGACCCTAATTCGTACACCGATGTCAGCTTCCAAAGCATGAACATTACGGAGCAGATGATAAAGATGATGGTCATCAAGGATCCAAACGACTTCAAGAAAGACCTATATGTAGACCCACGTCTGCCTATGATAGCCACAAGACGTAATAACTACACATACTGGAAAGGCACCGTATCCGGTGGACTGATCGAGAACCAGGCCAATGACGATAAGGGATCAGCCAGGCTCAACCTCCAAACATTGCGTCGCGACAACTCCGACGAGTTCCTCATGGGCTACGACGAGGCCATGTTCATCCTGGCGGAGGCAGCCCAACGCGGCATGATAAGGGGAGGCGAGGAGAAAGCTCGCGAATATTACGAGGCGGCAGTGAAAGCAAGCATCGAGAAATGGTCGGCGTTTGCCAAGTCGAGCGTAAAGACAGGTGAAATACCCTCCGAATACGATGTCACGGAAGAGCAAATCAACATTTTCTTGCAGTCACAGCTCGCCTCATGGGACCTCAACGATGATCATCTCAAGCTCATTCTCGACCAGAAATACTTAGCCACGTTCTGGGTTGGCATGGAGGGTTGGAACGACTACCGCCGCACAGGTTATCCAGAACTGACCATTGGCGCGGGCACCGACCCTAACGACTACATTCTCCCGACCCGCATGGGCTACCCCAACACAACGGTGGCAACCAATGCCGACCACGTGGAAGAGGCGTTGAAGCGCATGGGAGGGGAAAACGACATGAAACTACCCGTGTGGTGGAGCAAAAAGGCCGCCGAGGGAAAATAATTGTCGCTACTTAACGTTATCATATAGACAAACACAATGAAAACAAAGAATATATTCCTTTCAGCATTGACTCTCATTTGCCTTTTGGGATTCTCTGCTTGCAAAGACAATGATGAGCCTGTCGGCGACCCATACCTGACCTTTGACAACATCGAAGGCACCATCAACGTGAGCAAGGCCGGAATAACACAGGCGAAGCGCAAGGCTGTCACCGTGCGCTCAAACAGCCCTTGGAAACTGTCGTTGGAGAACCCCGACGACGCGTCGTGGCTCCATTACTTCATCGACGAGGGCGAGGACGACGGCATAATCTATTATTGGGTTGACAAGAACTCCACGTTCGACCAACGCGAGGGCAAGATAAACCTGACAGGATATGGCAAGGTGCTCAACTCCCTTGACATAGTGCAGGAGGCTGACGTGCCAAGCATCGCCATCAGGGACGGAGTTTCTGGTTACACCATTGATCCTGATGGCAGTGTGCTGAAACTTGCCATCGATGCCAACATCACATGGAAAGCATCGCTCACCCCTGACGTGGAATGGGCACGCATCACCAACGTGACAGAAGACTCCATCTTCGTGACCATAGACAAGAACGAGGAAGACGAGCGCACAGTGAGCCTGACACTCGTGGGCGAGGGCGAGCATAGCAATGTCAACGCCACAGCACTTATCACGCAGAAAGACGAGTCGCTGATTTATGCCGACGACTTCAACTGGTTGCAGGAAGGCGAAGAGAAGCCGCTTTACGAATACCCGGAGATTAGGATAACCCTGTGGAATGAGGCGGAGAAAGCCGTCGGATGGGAATCACTTTCCACATGGGCCTATGGCGGACGTGGATACGCGAAGCTCGGCAAGACCAACTATAATGGCGACATCATCTCGCCAGCGCTTACCAAGCTCAAGAAGCCAACCAACGTGAAGGTTACATTCCAGTCTATTGGTTATATCTCGTCTGTTGGAGCCAAGGATGCCTCTGTCGTCAAAGTTGGCATCATAGGCCCTGGAGAAGTCGATGGCGATGACGTCAAGACAATCAGCATCAATGGCACCACATATCGCTGTGTCCGCTTCGTCAATACTGTCTTCCCCAACTCCCAAAGCAACGAGAACGGTGAGGATTATGATCCATGGGCACAACCAGGCTCTTACCACTCGTTCACCATAACCGGAGCAACCGCAGAGACGAGAATCATCTTCATTGGCGGTGACGCATGGAACAAGGCCACAGGCAAGAACCGCGTGTTCCTTGATAACCTTGAAGTAGTAAGGCTCAAGCAATAACGACATGACAACCCAATCGTCACACAGGCGATTGGGTATTTAATGATTTTATATTGATAACAAGTTTTATATTTATAATAACATTAAAGCATTATGAAAAAACTGATTGTTATGGCAGCCGCATGTCTCATGGCACTGGCTGCAACGGCGCAAACCAAGATCGTGGCTCATCGTGGCTACTGGGACTGCGCAGGAAGCGCTCAAAACTCTATCACGGCTTTGAAACTTGCCGACAAGATTGGCTGTTACGGCTCCGAGTTTGACGTACATCTCACGAAAGACAACGTAATAGTGGTTCACCACGACCCAAACGTAGGCAAGATAGACATACAAACTTCCACTTACAAGGCCCTGAAGAAAGAAAGACTGAGAAATGGCGAGAAGATTCCAACGCTTGAGCAATATCTTGACGCTGGCAAGAATTTGAGCTGCAAGCTCGTGCTTGAGATCAAGAAGCAAAAAGTGCAAAGCCATGAAGACAGCCTCGTGCGCCAGTCTGTGGACTTGGTCAAGTCTAAAGGCTTGCTCGACAGGGTTGTATGGATTTCGTTCAGCGGCAAGGCTTGCGAACTACTCCACCAGCTTCTGCCCAATGCCAACATCCAGTATCTCAATGGCGACTGGGATCCCAAGACCGTAAAGGCAAAGGGACTCTCAGGCATCGACTACGAGCAGACGCTAATGGCCTTGCACCCGGAATGGATCAAGGAATGCCACGACCTGGGACTGGTGGTCAACGTGTGGACGGTGAACGACCTCAACACCATTAACCAGTTTATCAAGGCCGGTGTAGACTTAATTACCACTAACGCGCCTGTCGAGGCATTGAAACTTGCCAAATAAGTAGCAATTCACAATTAGTTTATACAAACAAAAAAGCATTAATATTTAAGACAACCTTAACAACACATACAACAAGTACAACTTTTATTCACATAATGTGTTGTACTTGTTGTATGGGTTGTAACTGTTGTTTTCATTATATGTATTGTAGTCTATATAGTTCAAGCTAAAATATACCAGAAACCTTATTAAGATGAATTACAGAAATCTATTCTCCGCCTTGGCCCTGGCCATCACGGCTAACCTTGGAGTTATGGCACAAGGGCACAAGGGCCCTGCATGGCTCTCCAACGCCGTCTTTTACCAGATTTACCCTTCGTCGTATATGGACACCGACGGAAATGGCATTGGCGACTTGCCTGGAATCACGTCGAAGCTCGACTACATCAAGTCGATTGGCGTAAACACCATCTGGCTCAACCCCGTGTTTGAGTCGGGGTGGTTTGACGGTGGTTACGACATCATCGACTTCTACAAGATTGACCCTCGCTTCGGCACCAACACCGACATGGTGAACCTCATCAACGAAGCTCACAAGCGAGGCATCAAAGTGTGCCTCGACTTGGTGGCAGGCCACACGAGCGACAAGTGCCAATGGTTCAAGGAGTGCGCAAGCGGCGACCGCAACAGCCGCTACGCCGACTACTTCATCTGGAGCGACTCCATATCAAGAAAAGACATGGAGCAGATAAGGCAACGCAACAGCGAACCAAATCCACAGGCCAGCACGCGCGGCAAATGGGTGGAACTCGACGCGCCACGAGGCAAGTACTATCAGAAAAACTACTATGTGTGCCAGCCCGCCCTCAACTATGGCTATGCCAACCCCAACCCTGCCAACCCTTGGGAGCAGAGCGTGAACGCGCCCGGGCCACAGGCCGTGCGCCGCGAGCTTCGCAACATCATGGCATTCTGGTTCGACAAGGGCGTGGATGGCTTCCGCGTGGACATGGCCGCATCGCTCGTAAAGGGCGATCCCGACAAGAAAGCGGTCATGGCGCTATGGCAAGAAATGCGTGCGTGGATCAACAAGAACTATCCCGAATGCGTGCTCGTGTCGGAATGGAGCGACCCGAAGAAATCCATTCCGGCCGGCTTCAACATCGACTTCGAGATTCACCTCGCCGACAAGATCTACAACACGCTTTTCTTCGCATCCGACGACCCATGGGGAGCAAAGGGCAAGGAATGCTATTTCGACAAGCGCGGACTTGGCAGCCTCGACTATTTCTACAAGAAATACGCCGACATCTATACGTCTACTCACGACAAGGGCTACGTGGCGTTCCCGACAGCCAATCACGACTTCCAGCGCCTACGCACAGGGCGCCGTTACGACTTGCAACAGTTGAAAGTCGCCATGACGTTCTTCCTAACCATGCCCGGCGTGCCATTCATCTACTATGGCGACGAGATTGGCATGAAGTATCTCCCAGGCCTTCAGCCAAAGGAAGGAAGCCGCAAGCGCTCAGGCACGCGCACGCCGATGCAATGGTCGGCTGGCGAAACGGCGGGATTCTCAACCTGCAAGCCTGAAAACCTTTATTTCCCCGTGGACACGGAAAATGGCAAGATCTCCGTGGCGGCAGAGGACAATGACCCTCGCTCGTTGCTCAACTTCGTGCGCGGCCTCATCAAGTTGCGCCATTCGTCGCCAGCCTTAAACAATGACGGGAAATGGCAACTTGTGAGCGACCACTCAAAGCCGTACCCAATGGTCTATACGAGATTCGTGGATGGTGAGACTTATGCCGTGGCTCTAAACCCATCCGGGCACAGTGTGACAGCAAGTCTTGCGCATCTTGGCAAGGCTGAAAAAATGTCGCTGACCGGAAAAGTGAAATACAAGACCGGTAATGCCAACGACAAGATAGAACTTGGACCCGTTTCCGCGGCAGTGTTTAAGATAAGGTAGATTGTCTTTAGTTTTTATGCCAATAAGGTTAAAAAACAGTAATTGGCAATAGTTTTCTTGATTTTTGACTTTTACTGTTTGGAAAAATTGTAAATTTGCAAACACTTTCAAGTTGTGCAAGCGGCATGACAATATTATGGAAGCGTTGATATATAAACAACAATTAAAACAAAAACATTATGGCTAAAAAAGGTGAAGTATATAAATGCATGATTTGCGGTGAGATAATAGAGGTTTTGCACGATGGCCCAACTCCTGTGTGCTGCGGCAAGCCCATGACACTGCTCAAGGAAAACACAACTGATGCCGCAAAGGAAAAACATGTACCCGTAGTGGAGAAGATAGACGGTGGCTACCGTGTCAGCGTGGGCAGTGTCGCCCATCCCATGACTCCAGACCACTACATACAGTGGATAGAGCTTCTTACTCCCAATGGCGTGCTCCGTCGCTACTTGACACCAGACGACAAGCCTGTGGCTGAGTTCAAGACCGATGCCGCTGACGTGACAGCTCGCGCATATTGCAATCTCCACGGATTGTGGAAAGCATAAAAAGGCTGTAAAAGATAAGATACTAAAAATGTGGCCACAAGATTGTGGCTAAATATATTGAACCTCCGTCAAGACTATAGCTTGGCGGAGGTTCTTCTTGTTTTAATGTTTATCCTGTTTTGGTTAATAATGGAACGAGCTGCCTCCTAAAAACTCCCTCAGCAGACTCGTTGGCGGAATGTCGCGGTTGGGTATCGGCTTTATGTATTCGAGGAATTTCCTGAGTCGGTACGCCTCCGAGTATTCCTCGGCGCTCTCCGGCACTTGCAGCAGCAATGGCTCCGCCTGCTGCTTTATCACGGCAAGTTCGAAAAGCATGGCCGAGTTGAACATCGCGTCGGCATTCTCCTGATATGGGAATATCCACTTGTTCTCGCCAGCGCGCACCGATGGCCAGCGGTGTATCGACTCACGCGCGCTCACCCCACGATACTTGTAGTCGCGTATGATTCGCCTCAGCAGTCGGTTGTCGGTAGTGGGTATGTAGTTGTGGTCATCGAGCAGGATGGTCGTCAAGGCCGAAACATACACCCTGAACTTCTGGTCTTCCGGTATTTCAGAGGTCAGCTCTGGGTTCAAGGCGTGTATTCCCTCAACCACGAGCACGTTGTTTGGCTCCATCCTCAGCTTTCTGCCACTTGGTCTCGACTTGCCTTGCTGGAAGTCATATTTCGGCAATTCCACCTCCTCGCCATTGAAGAGCTTGTTGAATTGCTCGTTTATGAGCTTGAGGTTCAAGGCGTAGATGCTCTCATAGTCGTATTCTCCGTTGTCGTCTTTTGGCGTAAGCTCCCGGTCCACGAAATAGTCGTCGAGCGATATTGGCAGAGGTCTCAACCCGTTGGCTATCAGCTGAATCGACAGTCGCTTGCAGGTCGTGGTCTTTCCCGACGACGATGGCCCGGCAAGCAGCACGAGCTTTATGCCCTTGCGCGCCGCTATCTCGTTGGCTATCTCCGTAATCTTCTTTTCCTGCAACGCCTCCGACACGTTGATGAGGTTTGTGGCCTCCCCCTTGTCCACCAGCTCGTTGAAGTCGCCCACGGTTCTCACGCCGATGATATCCTGCCAGTGGTGGTGCTCCTTGAATATCCCGAACATCTTGTCTTGCCTCGTCATCTCGGGCAGCGTCGTCGGGTCTTTCAGGTCGGGTATGCGCAGCAGCAAGCCGTCGTAGTATTTCTCCAGGCCGAAAAGGTAGATGAGCGAGGTGTTGGTGAGCAGCGAGCCATAATAGTAGTCCACGTAGTCGTCCATTTGGTAGTATGTGGTATATAGCCGGCCATAGCTCTTCAGGAGTTTCACCTTCGCTGTGTCGCCTTTCTCGGCGAACATCCTCACAGCGTCTTCCGTTGGTACCTCATGGCGATGAATGTCTATCTTTGCGTCTATTATCTCCTGCATCCGTTTCCTTATCCTCTTGGCCACGTCCGCCGTCACGCCTTGCCCTATTGCCAGGTTCACATAGTAGCCGTTGCTCACCGGTATGTCTATCACCACGCGGCTGCAAGGATACAGGTCGTGCACGGCCTTGCAGAGGATGAAGAAGAGCGTGCGCGTATAGCAGCGCGAGCCCGACCCGGATGTCATGTCGAGAAACTCCACGTCCTTGTTGCGATACGGCCTGAAGTGCATTCCCTCAACCTTGTTGTTGACTTTCGCGCATATCGGTTCGGGGTTCATTTTCAACCCTGATTGAAAAAAAATATCAGATAATGTGCTTCCAGGAGCGATGTTAATTGATTTTTTATTATTTTTGCAACGGATTTGTAATGCCTGTTTCATTTGTGACGCATTTATATAAAAGTTAAATGATTCCCTTAATGATAATCACGGTGTAAAATTAGCAAATTCCGTCATGCAAAGCAATAGCCGTATTATAAACATAGTTAAAATATGACGATTCTTTTATTAAAGATTGTTGGTGCCCTCGCGCTCCTCATCTATGGCATGAAGGTGATGAGCGAGGCCCTGCAAAAACTGGCGGGTCCGCAGTTGCGCCACGTGCTGAGCGCCATGACCACCAACCGCGTATCAGGCGTTTTCACGGGCATGCTGACCACCGTAGCCGTACAGTCGAGCACAGCCACCACGGTGATGACCGTATCGTTCGTAAACGCCGGATTGCTCACCTTGGTTCAAGCCATATCCGTGATCATGGGTGCCAACATAGGCACGACGCTCACCGCGTGGATCATGTCAGCGGGATTCTCGTTCAGGATAAGCGACTTCGTATGGCCAGTATTCCTCATCGGACTGCTGCTCATCTATTCCAAGAAAAACCGCTATGTGGGCGACTTCCTATTCGGTGTGGCATTCATGTTTCTTGCCCTCGCCACACTTGGCGAAAGCCAACTACCGCCAGAGGAGTTAAACGCGCTGAAAAGCTTTTTCGCCTCGTTTGACCCCAACAGTTTCGGAACCATCTTGTTGTTCCTCCTTTTCGGAACCATCCTCACATGCATTCTCCAAAGTTCTGCCGCGCTCATGGCCATCACCATGATGCTGTGCACCCAGGCCGGACTGCCCATATATCTTGGCATCGCCCTCGTGCTGGGCGAGAACATAGGCACCACGCTCACCGCCAACCTCGTGGCGCTCACCGCCAACACGGAGGCGCGCCGCGCCGCCTTCGGCCATCTCTTCTTCAATGTCTTCGGTGTCATCTGGGTGCTGTGCGTCTTCAAGCATTTCGTAAACTTCGCGTGTGGCCTCGTGGGTTTCAACCCCATGACAGACGTTCCATCCGGGACGCAACTCACCTTTGCCCTCGCCGCATTCCACTCCTGCTTCAACGTTTCCAACACCGTGGTGCTGCTGCCCTTTGTCAAGAACGTGGCCAAGGTGTGCTGCTGGGTATGGAAGCCAAGGGCCAACACCGATGACGACGACTTCCGCTTGCGCTTCATCCAAAGTGGCATCATGAAGACACCAGAGCTCTCGGTGCTGGAGGCACAGAAGGAGATACAGAGCTTCGCCGAGCGCATACAGCGCATGTTCAGCATGGTGAGAGACTTGCTCGGGGAGAAGGACCAAGACAAGTTTGTGAAAATCTACGACCGCATAGAGAAGTATGAGAACATATCCGACAACATGGAGATTGAGATAGCCAAATACCTTGACCAGGTGAGCAACGCACACCTCTCCGATGACACGAAGGGCAAGATTCGCTCCATGCTGCGACAAATATCAGAACTGGAGTCTATCGGCGACGCTTGCAACAACATGGGCAGGACCATCAACCGCAAGTTTAAGTCGAAAGAGGACTTCAACGAGCGCCAATACGACCACATACACCAGATGTTCGAGCTTGTGGACGACGCGCTCTCGCAGATGAACGTGCTGCTGAAAGGCCACAAGGAAGAGCTCAACGCCACGCGCTCGTTCAACATCGAGAACGAGATAAACAACTACCGCAACCAATTGCGCAACGAGAACCTCACCGACATCAATAACCACCAATACGACTACGCCTCAGGCTCGATGTACATGGACATCATCCAGGAGTGCGAGAAGCTTGGCGACTACGTGGTCAACGTCGTCGAGGCGAGAATGGGCATGAAGGCCTCCGCCTGAAAGAGGTCGAACATTATTTTTGGGCCGGCACGAGACCGGCCCCTGCACCAGACAATAATATTTTACAAAAGGTCTTCCGAGAATCGTTTTTTTTCAATCATGCACTCTCTTGGTCGAAAAAACGCGATTCTTGACCATTTTTATAAAACACTGAATATCAGCAAGTTGAATTTTTAGCCATTTTTAGGCATTGCCGATACGCCGTGAAGAGGGCGGCTTCACGCCGTGATCGTGGCGGCTTTACGTCGTGATCGTGGCGGCTTCACGCCGTGATTGCGTCAGCTTCACGCCGTAAAGCCGATGACATTTGCCTGGTACGGCACAAAAACATGACCTAAAACCCACTTGCGGTGCTGCCAAGGGGCAGTTTTCAACCGTTTTTCCGCTCTGGATGCACCTGCTTTCAAGTGTTAAAATCTTGCCATAATATCTTACATTTCCTCTATCATTTAGTACCTGTCATCCTTTCCACTTCCGCTTTCGCGACCTCGCGAAGGCCGTCGGGCGCGATGGTGACGAAGCGGTCGGCATGGCGCAAGGCAATGTCGAGGTCGTGAATCGAAACCACCACGAGTTTATCCATGTCGATGGCTATGGAATGAAGCATCGACATGGTATTTTTTTTGCTCTCATAGTCGAGAAACGCCGTGGGCTCGTCGAGAAGCATCACGGGCGTGCATTGCGCTATGGCACGCGCTATCATTATCTTTTGCAGCTCTCCATCGCTCAGGGCGCTGATGTCCCTATTGGCGAACGCCGACATGCCCGTGAGGCGCAAGGCTTGCTCCACCATCCTCTCGTCGTCCTTGCCAAGGGTGCCGAAAAAGCCCGTATAAGGCATCCGCCCCATTGCCACCACGTCGTGGACGGTGAGATTCAAGACACTTGGCCGTTCCGTCAGCACGACGCTGACGATTCTCGCCAACTCATCCTTCGCTATCGAGAGGCACGACACTGCCGAGTCGCCATTTTGCCATCTCACGTCGCCGGAGAGCGCGGGCTGCAAACCTGCCAACGTGCGAAGGAAGGTCGACTTGCCCAAGCCGTTCCTCCCGATGACGCAAACGAGCTGCCTGCAGCTGAGCTGGCCAAAAAGCGGTCCCGCTATCACCTTGTGGCGGTAGCCGATGGTCATATTTTCTATTATTAGCCGTTTCATACTGCAAAATTATCAAAAAACCAGCGATAGGCTTGCTGCTTTCAAAAAAATATCTTACCTTTGCACCACGTTTGTAGGGACAAGGCCCTTCAAAGGCCAGTTTCCATCACTTTTGCCCAGATGGCGGAATAGGTAGACGCGCTGGTCTCAAACACCAGTGCCGCAAGGCATCTCGGTTCGAGCCCGAGTCTGGGTACACAATAAAAGCCAAGGCATTGTTGTCAATGCCTTGGCTTTTTTTCATACATGTATTGTCATGGCACAAAGCATGTCAGACAATCTGAGACAACCTATTACGGCACTTCTTCCGTCCGTTTTTTTGTATCATCATCGAAACATGTTATAACATTACATTAAAATCTATCTTTCAGCGAGTTATGGTTTGTGAGTCTGATACGAAATGATTACTTTCGCACCGAAGAATCATAAAACTTTTAATTGTATTTAATATGAAATGTAAAAATTTACTCGCAACGGCATTGTTGACATTGCTGCCAGCCATGACATGGGCAGCAGATGTCTATTTCTACAATGCGGCAAATGCAAAAGTAGCGTCAGCTACTAAAGTACAGCGCATCGAATTTACATCGACAGGGGTGAACGTTGTCACTACCGACGGAAAGACCATCCCTGTGAGTGCGTCGAACTTCGACTATGTGTTGTTCCGAGAAAAAACCACCACTGGCATCAGTTCAATAAAAGCATCGTCTGACGAGGGCATTGTCTTCTCCATCAGCTCCGATGCCGTGAGCTTGGCATCTTCAGAGCAGTTCTCCTCTGTCGAGTTGTTCGACGAGGGCGGTCGCAAGGTTGCCAAAGGCAAGGTTGACGGAACACGCGCAAGCCTTTCTCTTGCTTCTATAGGAAACGGCATATATGTAGTCAAGGCAGTGGCAGGAGGCAAAACTGCAGTTAAGAAAATCGTTAAAAAGTAAATGATATGAAGACTAACAATACATTCAAACACATATTTGCAGCCACTCTTTTAGCTTGTGGATGCTTTCTAAACGCAAACGCTGATGACGGAAACGTCTATGTCTATAAGAACGGACACGTTATGTTCATGGACAGTAAGAGCAAGATTGACAGCATTGCTCTCGAAGAAAACAAGACCAAGGTGTCGTTCTATGGCAGCGACAAGACGCAGCTTTACACGACCCTTGCCAGCGACATAGACAGCATAGCCTTCGACTTTACCGCTCCTGTAGCCGACATGCTCGATGTAAAGTTCGGTGAAGATGGTTCGGTGACAGATGTCTCTCCGATGAATAATCCCATAGAGACCTATGCGACTACCGATGGTGAAAACTATGTCGAATCAACCGTCCCGACATATTACAGTGACGAATATGGTCGCTACGTCGCTGAATACCACAACCAGATGGGAAATTCCAAACTCGGTCCTAACGGCGTTTACAGCAAGATGGACTTCGCTTCTAACGAGGACTTCATTAATAAACTGAAAGACGGTCATACCCTCGAAACCATCGTACGTGTCAACGAGGAAGTGCCAGACGCTGAGTCTAAATGGTTCTCTGCTCACGAAGCAGGCGGTACGGGTCTGATGATCTGCAAGTCGGGCAAAGGCCTTAATGGGCATAATGAGATTACTTTCCTGCCCTATGTGACACTCGACGGAAATACGAGTAAGACAGGGTGGAAGTTCTGCCCAAGTGGTGTCACTCCCGAAGTTGGAACTTTCTATGACGTTGTAGGAGTATGGAACAAGGAAGAAGGCAAAGCCTACATCTACATCAATGGCGAGCTGGCGAATACCGTCGATGCCGCAGGCGAGCTCCATTTGCCCGACAATGAGGCTGCCAGATGGTTTGGCATCGGTTGCGATGCAGGTCCTAAAGGTGGACAGTTTGGTGGAAACTGGGATATTGTCAGCGTAAAAGTCTACGACGCACCGTTGACTGAGTACGACGTGAAGATGATTTACGAAAAATCTCAGCAATAAACGCATTGGCATGAAGGAGAAACCTTCGTTTTGATTTTTTCCTCATTATAGGTTAGATATTAGGGTGTACCTCGAAAGGTACGCCCTTTTTTTGTGATGTTAGGACATTCAATATTTAAAATTGTCTATTCGTTAATCTTTATTATTTCCCCATTATAATAGTATTATAATAATAGTATTATAATTATCTTTGCATTAAGAATTGCAATTGAGATTATGATAGGAAACCCATTTGTGCTCCGTGGATATATATCAGACGAATATTTCTGCGACAGAGAGAAAGAAACTGCCGACCTGATAGCGGAAATCAAGAACGGCAACAATGTAACCCTGATTGCCCCACGAAGAATCGGCAAGACAGGGTTGGTGCAGCATGTCTATGCCCAAGAGACCATCAAGCAAAACTACTATACTTTCTTGATTGACATATATGCCACCAAGAATCTCGCCGACTTCATTCAAGAGTTAGGTCGAGGCATACTTCAAAGTCTCAAGCCCAAAGGTACGAAGGTGGTGGAGTATTTCATCAACTGCCTCCACTCGCTCCGCTCTTCCATCAGTTTTGATATGAATGGGAATCCATCCTGGGGCGTGGATTTGGGCGACATCACAAGTCCTGCAACCACACTCCAAGAGATATTCCATTATTTGGAGACAGCCGACAAGCCTTGCATTGTTGCCATCGACGAGTTCCAGACCATCGCCAATTACAAGGAAGAGAATGTAGAGGCCATCCTGCGCACCTACATCCAGCATAGCCACAATACCAACTTCATATTTGCTGGTTCGCAACGCAACATGATGACCGAGATGTTCTTGAGCCATGCCCGTCCTTTCTACCAGAGCACATCCATCAAGACGCTTCGTCCGATAGACAAGGATGTCTATGCCGACTTCGCCACACGACTATTCGGCAAGAAGACCATCAAGCGTGACATCATCTATCAGATTTACGAACGTTTCGACGGCATCACTTGGTATCTCCAAAGAATGCTTAACAAGATTTACGCCATCACCGAGACAGAAGCCAACGAGCAGACCATGAAGCAAGCTCTCGACACCATATTAGACGAGAGTGCATTCGCCTATCAAGCCCTCCTGTTCCAGTTGCCAGCCAAGCAGAAGGAGCTTCTTCTTGCTATTTGCAAGGCAGAAAAGGCCAAGAATATCACCTCCTCAGCATTCATCCTAAAGTACCACTTGCCATCTGCCAGCTTTGCGCAAGGAGCCATCAAGGGATTGCTGGACAAAGACTTCGTGACAGAGAGCGATGGAACCTACGAGCTATACGACAAGTTTTTTGGGGAATGGCTAAAGAAGGGTATGTAACACAAGCCCCAAGTTACGCAACTGTTCGGACTTTCAATACTTAATGGCTTTTCTCCCTCCATGTATGAAAATTTGCCCAGCGACAGGCTTCATTATGCGTCTGCCGTCGATGCTGTAATATTCATCATCATCGGGATTGCCCACTTCTATGGCATTTATAGAAGAAACAATGCCACTATACGGAATAAGCAACGAGACTATACTTTCCGCGGGAAGTTTCACGTCAACATGCCATGCAGAAGATTGTCCAGACACTCCTACTTCCACATCAGACGCACCCTTGTTGGACATGAGCACGGCATAAGAACCGTCGGGGTTGCGAAAGGCGACACTTGCGATTCCTGATACCTTACCAGAAGAAAGCCATACCGCCCCTGGACGCACTACAGCCGACGCATGGCATATGACATAATAGTGACGGTTGTACGTGAGTTTACTGTAATTCTTCGAGTCGATGTCCACCGCGCCATAACAGTTCTGGCAACCTCCCATCAGCTTCGGGGCACCATTGTTGTCAAGCATCAGGTTCCAATACATCACCGCCGTGCAGTACTTGTTGAGCAGACCTATCATCAAGCGTTCCATGTCCTCGTTCAGATGGGTCTTGCTGTTGACGTTGGTCGTGCCGCGTCCCAAGTCGCGCCCATCGTTCCACTCGCCAAGCGATGCTTCGGTGAATATCACTTGCTTACCAGGCTTCTGAATATGAATGTTGGAAAGCTCAGACGGATCGCCACCATAGTCGTGGCAAGCCGAACCAACGACAAGTTCGCTGCCTTCGAAATTGTTGCCAAGAGCGTTATATACCTTTATCGGGTAATTGTCCTGGTCTTTTTTGTCATCGTAATTGAAATTATGGTCGTAAACGTATATCTTTGTTTCCAAGCCTTTTCGCTTGAACGTTGATGCGAGAACCTTCACGAATTTTGCTTCGTCGTCCCATGGCATCTTGGTGCTGGCTGTATTTCCACCGTTCAGAGGTTCGTTCTGTGGACTTACGGCGTAGATATTTATCCCTTGCTTTTTCATAGCCTCTATGAATTTCACGAAGTAGTCGGCATATGTCTGCCGATATTTAGGATTGAGGTATCCGCCTATCAATGATGTAAACCAACCATTATTGCCATTTTGCGTGAGCGATTTCATCCATGCCGGACACGACCATGGAGTGGCGATGATCTTCATGTCGGGATTGATGGCCAGTATTTCCTTGAGTACGGGTATGATGTATTTGGTCTCGTCCTGTTGCAATGCGAAGTGCTCTAATCCCTTTTCATCGCATAGAGAATAGGTCTTGCTGGAAAAGTCGCAGCTTCCTATGGCTATCCTGGCATAGCTCACACCGTAGCCCTCGGTAGGCGAATAGGTTTGGAGCAGGAAACGATGTCTGTTGGTTTTAGACATTTTCATCAGATTATAGCACGAAGCATAAGTAAGGGCAAATCCAAAGCCCTCTATTGTCTGGCGTTCCCTTGAAGTATCGAACAGTAATTTCTTGCTTTCCGATGATTTGCCAGCCTGAACCAGTACTGTAGTCTTTGAAAGCCCAAGGCTTCCGTCTGATGTTGTCGTGTAGATGGTGGCTGTCTGAGCTGTCACAGCCGTGACAAACAGGAGAAAAGCCATAGAAAGGACTATTTTCCTGAATGTTGTGTGTGTGTTGCTTGCCATTTCCGTGTGTGTAATAATTGTTTGCTTATTATCTTACAAAGTTACAAACAACAGATTTCGACGCCATGTTTTTTGCAATAAAAATTTGTTACAAGATCCATTAGGACACTTGAGATGTATATATAGGATAAAATGCGCATGCATCGGTCATGTGTTGTGACTGAAGATCAGCATTGCATATCGTCTACGATAGATCGTTTTGAAACACTCCGTCGATTACGACTTAGAAATCAAGAAGATTTGGTCATGGAACGTTAAGGAAATTATCTCTAAATTAGAAGATCAAGGATTTGTTACTGAAGATAAAAAACATGATTTCTATAAGAAATGGTGCAAACACTTCATGCTATAAAATACAAATAAAAACAAGATGCATCTTTATGAGGTATTTTGTACCTTTAGTCAGCCTGCTGTGATGTTGCGATAGTTGTATAAAATATGAAAATCTTTCTAAGAAATAGTTCGCACAAGCATTGTAGACACGAACTTAAACACAGGGCAAGGCCTGTCGGATCGAACCCGAGTCTGTGTAATAGGATAAAAGCCAAGGCATTGTTGCCAATGCCTTGGCTTTTTTGTTTTACGCCTCGTGCCCTTGCTGGTTGCGGGCACAGGAAAGAACAGGCTCTCTGCTGAAAGTTTTAGCTGACAACAATAAATTTTAATATTAGAATGACTTAAATAAATAAAAAAACAATATCTTTGCATCATTTAAGAATTGTATGCTTATCATATAGGAAGGGTAGCATGAAACGCTTATTCTATTTATTGATAGTCGGTGTGTTAGTATCATGTGGATACGGCAATAGACAAAAAGTGTTGATGAAAGCCGACTCTTTGTTGGAAGAGCATCCTGATTCCGCATACCATGTATTGAAAGATTCCTTTAATCAAACAAAAGAATTCAATCAACACGACAGAATGGCATATTTACTTACGTATGCGGAGGCTATGAATAAGGCATACATCCCAATGGATACCATAAAGTTCATGGACAACGTTCTTGCATACTACAATTGCCATGGAAATTACAATGAGAAGATGGCGACAAACTATATGATGGGATGTGTGTTTCGTGACAAGGGTAATAGTCCAGAGGCCTTGCGGTATTTCAATATTGCCGTATCTAACGCCGACACGCTCAGCCATAGTTGCGACTATGCGTTATTAAGTAGAGTTTATGGCCAAATGGCATCTTTATATATGGAACAAAGATACCCATCAAAAGAATTTGATGCATGGAGAAAGGGGAGAAAGTACGCTTATATAGGTAAAGACACGTTATCGGCAATACAATATCTTGAGAAGTCATCCAATGTGTATCTTCTTAAAGGAGATTATAACTCATACATGTCTGTTGTTGATTCTGCAATAAATGAATACTCACGTCATGGTTATTCTCAATATGCAGCTGCCTGCCAGATTCATAAAGTTCATTTCTATCTTCATAAAGGAAACATTGAAGGGGCAAAGAAATCGTTAAAGATATTCAAGGAAAGGTCTGGACTATTCAATACAGACGGAACTATATTGTCAGGGCATGAGCTTTATTATTATTATGAAGGCACTGTTCAAGAGAAGTCTGGAAATATAGAAGCAGCATTAAGATGCTTTTATAAGCTGTTATCATTCAATATGGACATTCAGAATGTGGAGAATGCTTATAAAGGTTTAATGGAATCCTATGCGCTTATTGGCAAATCCGACTCATTGGTAAAGTATTCAAAATTGTATGCACAAACCAATGATTCGGCCAATATTCTAAAATCTGCTGAAGAGATAATAAGAATGCAGTCACTGTTTAACTATAGTGAGAGTCAGCAAAATTTAATGGAGAGAACTAAAGAGTCAAGAAACTTATGGCTGGCCTTGTTTGTCTTCTTTGTCATGGTGTTGTTCCTGTCTTACTTTATACTTGTACGCTTTAAAAACCGCAAGAAAGAGGTTGAGAGATTGAAAAACGGATACGAGCAAACTCTTATACAATTACGAAAATCCGAAACAGAACTTGGAGAGATTCAGAATAATAGCGAAAATTTCAAGAAGCAGAAACAGGAAGAAATCGAGAGTTTACAAAGACGGTTGTCTACCTATAAAGAAAATTTCAGGATACAAGATTGGGCAAATGAGCAGAACATTTTGCATCATGCCATAGTTGAACATCTGCGAAAGCTATCAGGCAGGGGCGTAGTAATGTCATCGAGCGAATGGGATGATTTAGAAAAGACAATAAGGAAACTTATGGAAGAGTTCTATTCAAAAATGGAAACTTATAAGCTGCAACTCACGGACCAAGAATTCAAGGTGTGTATACTTATAAGATTAAAATTCTCTTCTACAGATATATCAAATTTGCTTGGCATTAGCCAGCAGCGTGTTACAAACATTAAAAGCAACATCAATGTGAAACTGTTTCATCAGAAAGGTTCAAGAAGCCTAAATGCAAATATTTCACGCCTATAACCAAATATTACATCGAAGTGTAAAAAGTGTAATATGCGAGTTATATTATTGGCTTTCAAGCTATTGTACTTAATTATGAAAAAGGTTGTGTAAAAAGTGTAATTGCTATTTGTGAGATAATATTTAATGAAAGCATAACTTTGCGACATTAAAATATAGTAAACTATGCTTAATAAACTTCTATGTTTCATTTTATTGTTTTTATTCCTTACGCAAAAAGGTTTTGCTTTTCTTCAGCAACCTGCTGAACGGGTTAGGGTAGAACTGTATGTGTATCTTGTGGATCCAAATCATGTTGGCAAACCTGTTAAGAGATTGCCACCAGCCGGGCTTACTGCCTATGTAGGCAACGGTTCAATCTATGTGCAAGGTTTTGAAAAATCATTTACGCTAAGATTATCCGACGCAAACAATGGTACCGATATGTTTTCAACAAACGTTACAACTGGACAAACTGCCATTCCTATCCCCAAAGGTTTGAGTGGAGATTTTATCATGGATTTCATATTTGACAGAGTGACTTATAGAACGCAAATACACTTATAAATTCACTAACAGAAGTTTGTAAAACATGAAAAAACTTTTTTATTCACTCGCATTAA
>DJQL01000131.1:12863-19636 GCA_002437565.1 Prevotella sp. UBA6387 | reverse complement strand
CCGATACCGACACGCCAATCAACATTGGCAAGAAGGTAGTGGTGGTCGGTGGCGGAAACACGGCCATGGACTCTTGCCGCACGGCGAAGCGCCTTGGGGCCGATGTCACGATAGTGTACCGTAGGTCGGAAGTGGAGATGCCGGCGCGTTTGGAAGAGGTGAAGCACGCCAAGGAGGAGGGTATCCACTTCCTGACACTGCACAATCCAAAGGAATATCTCGCCGATGATCAGGGACGTGTGCGTGCCGTGGTGCTCGACGTGATGAGGCTTGGCGAGCCAGATGCCTCCGGCCGTCGTAGCCCTGTGCCCACGGGAGAGACACAGACGCTGGAGTGCGACCAGGTAATAGTGTCGATAGGCGTGTCGCCAAATCCGCTTGTGCCAAAATCGGTCTCAGGGCTTGAGCTTGGCCGAAAGAATACCATCGTAGTGGGTGAGGACATGCGGTCGTCAAGGCCAAACATATACGCCGGGGGCGACATAGTGCGTGGTGGAGCCACCGTGATTCTCGCCATGGGCGACGGAAGGCGAGCCGCGGCAAATATGGCGAGCCAGTTGCTTGCCTAAGGCATGGGGTGGCACGATGGGTGTCGCTCCTAATAATAAAACATGAACAATGAAAAAGACATTTCTCTTACTATTATTATCTTTCGTGATTATAGGGGCAGGCGCCCAGCGCAAGAAGTCGCCTGCCGTGCAAAAACCAAAGGAACCCATACAGAAGGTTACGTCGGAGGGCCTCAAACTCTACAAGAGCTTGTTGCCTGCCACGGCAAAGGTCATGTTCATTGACAGCGTGGTGGTGGACAAGGACGATTTCCTAAAGCATGTCCCATTGGGCAAGGAGGCGGGAAAGCTGATGACGAAGAACCCCAAGGCCGACATTGCCAACCAGATGGGAAGTTATGAGAACGAGCTTGGCCTACTTAAGGTCTATGCCGATGGCGACTCTGCTAATTCGGTGCTTTACACTCAAACCAAGCTGGGCGACGAATGGGGGCAGGGCACGCGTGTCTCTGATTTCAACAGTCAGATGTACATGAACCAGAACTTCCCGTTCCTTGCGTCGGATGGCGTGACGCTATATTTCTCTGCCGAGGGTAATGAGAGCATGGGAGGGCGCGACATCTTCATGAGCTCGTTCGACTCTGACAAGGCATCGTGGTATAAGCCGCAAAACGTGGGATTGCCGTTCAACTCCACGGCCAACGACTATCTGCTTGCCATTGACGACCTCGACTCGCTTGGATGGTTGGTCACCGATCGCCGGCAACCAGCCGGCAAGGTGTGCGTCTATACGTTCGTGCCAACGGAAAAACGACAGAACTTCAACGATGATGACCTCGACGACGAGGAGCTTGAGCGTTTCGCGAGATTGCTGAGCATAAAGCAGACATGGCATTTCGGCAACCGCAATGCGGCCATGAAACGACTCCAGGGCCTGATAAAGAGAAACGCCGCCAAGGAAAGCAATGGTGGTGGCAATGCCATGTGTTTCGTTGTGGATGACAAGACGGTGATAACGAGCCCCGCACAATTCAAGAGCGACAAGAGTCGACAACTCTATAAGCAACTTGCAGAGCTTCAGGCCATGTGCGCGTCTGGTAAGACGAAGCTGGAGGCAATGCGGGAAGATTATCATCGTGGCAACAAGGATTTGTCGCAGAACATCTTGAAAGCGGAAAAACAGTTGGAGGATACCATGCGTGATATTTCAAATACCGAGAAACAAATACGCAAAATGGAAAAACAAAACTGAGTAGATAATCACAAAACTAAAAACATGCAATATGAGTAGATTCTTTCCTGAGTCGGAGCTCGTCATAAACGGTGACGGCTCCATTTTTCATCTTCATATCAAGCCTGAACAACTTGCGGACAAGGTTGTCCTCGTGGGCGACCAAGGCAGGGTAGGGCTTGTGGCCTCACATTTCGACAACAAGGAGTGCGAGATTTCCAATCGCGAGTTCCACTCGATAACGGGTACTTATAAAGGCAAGCGGATAACAGCACTCAGCACGGGCATCGGGTGTGACAACATCGATATCGTGCTCAATGAGCTTGACGCGTTGGCCAATATCGATTTCGCATCACGCACGGAAAAACCTACGCATCGCGCCCTAACACTCGTCAGGGTAGGCACGTGTGGAGGCCTCCAGCCCAATACGCCTTGCGGCACGTATATAGCGAGCGTCAAGAGCATAGGCTTCGATGGCTTGCTCAATTTCTATGCCGGGAGAGACGAGGCGAGCGACCTGAGGCTGGAAGACGCTTTCAAACGGCACGTGGGCTGGAACGACAAGATGGGAAATCCATATGTGGCATCGGCCGATACGGAGTTGCTCGACCGCATTGCCAGCGATGACATGGTGCGTGGCATCACCGTGGCTTGTGGAGGATTTTTTGGCCCGCAAGGCCGTCGGCTTCGGTTGCCACTGATGGATCCAGAGCTTAATGAGAAAATAGAGAACTTTGAGTATGAGGGTTTGCGCGTGGACAACTTCGAGATGGAGTCGTCCGCTCTGGCTGGTCTCTCGACGCTGATGGGGCATCACGCCATGACCTGCTGCATGGTGATTGCCAACCGTCGCGCCAAGAAGATGGAGACAGACTATAAGGGTGACATTGATGGGTTGATCGTGCGCGTGCTTGAAAGGATTTGAGCCATTTTGAGAGGATACTATAATTCCTGAACAACCAAATAGAGAAGACAAAAAAATAAAGCGTTGGAAAACAGCCTTTCCTGATTTCCAACGCTTTACTTATTAATCGGAGCGGGATACGGGAATCGAACCCGCCTCACAAGCTTGGGAAGCTCGTACACTACCGATATGCTAATCCCGCACAATGTGCGAAACACACATTGAGCCGATACCCGGACTCGAACCGGGGACCCACGCATTACGAATGCGTTGCTCTACCAACTGAGCCATATCGGCGATTGCGAGTGCAAAGATAGTAACTTTTTCGAATATGACAAAACTTTGCCAAGTTTTTCTTTCTTTTTTATGAAAAAACACGAAAAAAGCCACGAAACGTCCAATGGCGTTTCGTGGCACACATTATTATATTGTCACATTATCTTATTTGGAATATTTCTTTATCAAATCATCGGCACGCTTGTCGCCCAATTCTTGAGCTTTTCCCAATGCTTGCAGCCCAGCTTCCTTTTGCTTTAACTCACAAAGCGCAATGCCTTTTATGACGAAAAAGTCGGAAACCTTGTCGGCTCCATTGATGGCGAGAGCCATGTCGCAGGTCTTCACCGCGTCGTCAAGGCGATTGACTCTAAGCTGAAGGCTTGCCATTTCCGCGTAATATAGAGGTTCCGTGCGCGTTAGGACAATGGCATGGGCTATGTCGTTGAGTGCTGGCTGATACTGCCTGATCTTCATCTCGCACTTGAATTTCATGTAATAGAAGTCGGCAGTGGCATTGAAATTCATCAGGGAGTCGTATTTCAGGTAGTCGAGAAATGCCTGTCGGTAATTACCGTCCTCATCGTATTGTCTGCCTCGTGCGAGCACGTAAGAGGCGGAAGGCAGTCCTGGCTGCACGTTGACAGCCGAGTCGAGCAATGCCATGATTTCCTGCTTGGGGGCGTTGAGCCTTGCCTTGCACTGTGCCGACTCATAATACACCTCTCCTGTCTTGCCAAGGTCGGTTTTTTGCAGAGCGGTGAGCAAGTCGAGAGCCTCTTTGTATTTGCCTTTGGAAAACAACACCTGGGCTTGCTGATGCTGATAGGCTGGCAAGGGGTTGGCCTTGTATGCCTCGCCCGCCAACTCGTAAGCCTTGTCAAGGCTCCATTTGGTAAATGTAGTGTCAATACGATAGATGGAAGCGCGATACACAAGGGCAGCATAGTTGCTATAAGCCACGTCCTTGTTGACAGAACGCTTTGTCTCGGTCTGAAGCATCTCATCGGCTTCAGCGAGTTTGCCATAGTTGACAAACTGCGTGGCCTTGGCGTTATAACCCTCGGTGGCAGTCGGGAAATAGCGGATGTAGTCGTCGATATACTCGTTGTACTTAACGCTATCAGACAGGCTTGCCGCAAGCACAAGCATCAGCGTTGCGTCCTTTTGCTCCGTTGGCAAGGCCACGCGAATGCCTGTGGCGCGGAAAGTCTGGTCGTTGATGGAAAAGCCATAGCGCTTGAATGTCGTGGTGAGGCGCGCATCGGCAGAAAACGCCTCACCACCGTTGTCGGGTCTTTGGACAATGCCCAACAACTTGCCGTCCGCGCTCACGACCGGGCAACCCAACATGGCTCCCGACACGTCCTCGTCCTTGAAGACGTAATAGTTGAGGTCTGTCATGAACTTCTCCGTGCGGACTGGCGATATGCTTTTTATCTCAGGCTTCTTAATGTCGTATCCAACGATGAACATGGATGGGGCAATTGAGTTGCCGGATGCAGGTAGAAGTGCAGTGCCTCCATTTGAATAACCCTTGATTCTGAAACGGCACAAATCGTAGTTTTCTGACACTCCGAGCATTGCGTCCACATCATATTGCTTGCCCTTGGTGTCGATGATGACCGCGCGTGCCGCGCCCTTGAATGAATGCCACATTGCGATAGCCTCGCCAGCGGTTCCGGTAAAGACACCATGCGATGAAGAAAGGATAGTGCCATCGGCGTTGTATGTAGTAAGGGAGAAGACGCTTTGCGCGGCCTTCTTCACTGTGGCAGGTTGTGCCATTGCCATTGTGGGCAACATGATGGCAACGGTCAATAGAAGTCGTATAATCTTTGTTCTCATAGTTTCCTTGTTTCGATTAATCATTGTTTCAATGTTCTCACTTCACGTTCTCGAGCAGTGTGCGAGCGTTGTCGATTGCCGCTTGCGAGATGCTGCTCCCGCTAAGCATCTGGGCAATTTCGTCCACCCTCTCTGCCTGTGAAAGCAAACGCATGTGGCTCACTGTACCGTCTGGTGTCTCCTCCTTGCTCACCTTATAGTGGGTGGTTCCCATCGCGGCTATTTGTGGCAGGTGCGTGATGGAGATTACTTGACGGTTGTGGTCTCCCATCTCTCGCATAATCTGCGCCATCTTCTCAGCTACACGTCCGCTAACGCCAGTGTCTATCTCGTCAAAGATGATAGTTGGCAACTTCACCGCTCCGCTTATCATCGCCTTCAGCGATAGCATGACACGCGCTATCTCGCCACCCGACGCCACTTGCGCCACTGGTTGCAATGCCGTGCTGCTGTTGGCGCTGAAGAGAAACCGCACCCTGTCTGTTCCTGATGCCGTGCAATCGCCATCCTTGAAATCTATGGCGAACCGCACCTTGGGAATGCCTAATGGGACAAGTCTTTGCCTCATTTCTTCCTCAACCTTGACGGCAGCCTTTTTCCTTGCTTCGCTGAGCTTGTTGGCAACGGCGATACAATCGGCATAAGCCTTGTCGCTCTTGGCCTTGAGCTCGGCAAGCTGTTCTGAACCACCATCAATGCTTTCAAGTTCTGTCTTTATCTTCTCTTGCTCCAAGATGAGTTCCTCGGACGATGAGACGTGGAATTTCTGTTCAAGAGAATAGATGAGATCCAATCGCTCGTTGATGACATTTAGCTCTTGTGGGTCAAAATCGACATTCTCAAGATGCCCATCTATCTCACGAGAGATGTCCTTGAGGTCAATGTAGGCAGAGTCGAGCCTGTCGGCAATGGCCTTAGCGTCTGGGTACACCTCGGCAATGTCGCGCATGCTGTCGGCGGCATCGCGTGTCATGGCCATTCCGCCAGAGTCCTCTTTCGACAAAGCCTCTGAAGCCGTGAATAGAGCGTTCTTAATATCCTCTGTGTGGCTCATGGTTTGTGAGCGTTGCTCGAGCTCTTGCTCCTCACCCCTAACAAGCTTTGCCTTGTCAAGTTCAGAGAATTGAAATCGGAGAAACTCCTCGTTTTCCTTGTTTCGCTTGCACGCCTCCTCATAGTCGGCATAAGTTTTCTTGGCTAAAAGCCACGCAGAGTATTTCTCCTTATAGTTGGCAAGGAGGGCGGAGTCGCCAGCGATGATGTCCACGACATTGAGTTGGAAGTCCTCTTTCTGCAGCAAGAGGTTCTGGTGCTGGCTGTGGATGTCGATAAGCTGGTCGCCAAGGTCACGCAGAGTGGTGAGCGACACGGGGGTGTCGTTTATGAAAGCACGGCTTTTGCCTTTCTCGCTGACCTCACGCCTCAATATGCAGTCAGTGGCGTCGTAGTCGATCTCGTTGTCATCAAAAAACGACTCCATGTCGTAACGCGACAAGTCGAAATGTGCCTCGATGACGCATTTCTTGCGTCCTATTTTCACTTGCTTGGAGTCGGCGCGTTGCCCTAATAGCAGGTGAAGCGCGCCTATTACGATGCTCTTTCCGGCGCCTGTCTCACCAGTGATGACAGAGAAGCCAGGGTTGAACTGGATGTTGAGCTCGTCTATCAGCGTGAAGTCCTTTATGTAAAGTTGTTTGAGCATTTTTGTTTATTGCTTTATCTTTTCCCACGCGTTATTCTGCGAGGCATTGATAGAGAATAGGATGTCATAGACTGTCTCCTTTTCTTTCGGTGTGCCCTTGCCTTTGTATATGTTGGCAAGCTCGTCGCGCTTATAGTCAGTCCATATTTGCGGCAGCAGGCTTTGTGGACGATCTTCATGGCATTTCTTCAAGTCATTTTCTATCGCCGCCGTTATTTCCGCTCGACCCCTGTCTGCGTTGGCCGCCATCTCGTCGAGCCCCTTGCGGTAATAATCATACTGCAACTGCCTGAAGGGTTGCAT
>DJQL01000131.1:4209-12788 GCA_002437565.1 Prevotella sp. UBA6387 | reverse complement strand
TGGGCGTTGTTCACGAGATTCATGCATCGCTCCAGGACATCGCTTCCGCCCATGGGAGAGAAGCTGTCGAGGTTGATGCCAATGATGAGATAAGCGTAATAAGCGAAGAGAGCCGTGAGCTGATTGTCTACAGTCTCTTCGTTGAATTCCAATTGGTCAAACTGCCTGAAAACAAAATTGAAATCGTTGTCGGTATTATTATATAATGTGGAATTGTATGAGGCGTTATACACAGGTCTGTTAGCCTGGATGATGGCCTTGCACGTGAACATGCCGCTCGACTGGTCGTATTTTGTCACCGTGATGTTGAAGTTGCACGTTATGCGTTCCCTTTTGGCAAACTGCAGGTCAGTCCACTGCCTGTCGTTGACAAACTGCGTCAAGGTTTGTTGCAGGTTGTCAAAGACAGAAGCGTCAGTACCACTTATCTGATTGTGGTTTATGGTAATCTTGGCGTTAAGCTCTTGGGCTTTTACCGCCATGATCATCATGAGGGCGACAAATACGAACAGGAGCCTACGCATTCATAGTCAGTTTTGCCTCTCTAAGCCTTATGCGTGTCAGCACCTGCTTGGTGTTGAGCGTGAAGTCGGCGTTGAGCATCCAACTGTAATAGCCTGGGTCACGATGCAGCACGTCTGTGACCGAATGCCCCTTGTATTTCCCGAAGTTGAAGACCTCATGGCGCACAGGGTTGCCGTCCTTGTCGGTTATCGCCTTGCCATTCTTGTCTTTTACGTCTTCCCATACAATACGGCCAGCGAAGTCGACATTGTTGTTCATCCTTGACTCCTCTGCCAAGGCATTCATGTCGTTTGGAAGTGCCAGAGATGGTTCCTCAACGTTGGCAGGAGCGTACTTGTCGAGCTCACCCATCAGCACACGGTAAGTTGCCTCTGCGTCCTGATCGGCACGATGAGCGCGGAAGTCGTCTTCCATCTTGTGGCCTGTATAGAACTTATACGCAGCTGCGAGGTTGCGTGGCTCACGCTTATGGTAAATGTTCTGAGCGTCGATGAGACGGCATTTGGAGAAGTCGAAATCGATACCAGCCCTTAAGAATTCCTCTGCAAGCATAGGAACGTCGAAGCGGTCGCTATTGAAGCCCGCGAAATCGCATCCCATGAAAGAGTCGGCAAGCTGTTTGGCAAGCTGCTTGAACGTTGGCGCGTCTTTCACCATGTCATCAGTTATCCCCGTTAGCTGTTGGACGAAAGCCGGTATTGGCTTGCCGGGATTCACGAAAATGCTTTTCCGCTCCTCTTCGCCCTCCTTGTCGCCAGGGGAGACTTTCACGTAGGAAATCTGAATGATTCGGTCATTTACCAAGTCAAGGCCAGTGGCCTCCAAATCGAAGACCACCAGAGGTTTAGTAAGATTCAAACGCATGGCTCTACTCACCCAAAAGCAATGGCATAATCAACATCAATACATCTTGGTCTTTAGGCTGCTCGGTGGGGTAGATGACCCCGGCGCGGCTCGGGTCGCCAAGAAGCATCTTGATTTCATCGGTTGTTATGCTGTTAAGTATCTCGGAGAAGAAGTCGCCACGGAATCCAATTTGCAATGGCACGCCATTATATTCGCAAACAATCTTTTCCTTTGCGCTCGTGGCGAAGTCGAGGTCTTCCGACGACAGCTCAAGGCAGCCATTGTCAAGATGGAACCTGATAAGCTGAGAACTCATGCTCGCGAACGGCAGCACGCGGCGAATGGCTCCAAGGAGGGCCTTGCGGTCTATGATGAGCTCGTTGGAGTTGTCGGTCGGTATGGCAGCGTTATAGTTTGGGAAAACGCCCTCGATGAGCGTGCTTGAAAGCATGCCTCCCTGGAAGTGAAATTCCGCACAGTTGGAATTGAACTTTATAGTCACATCCTCCTCGCTCTTGTCGAGAACGGCGCGAAGGAGCATTGCAGGCTTCTTCGGGAGGATAAACGAGTCGTGCTCCTCGCTCTGGATGCCATTGTAACGACAACGCACGAGCTTGTGCCCATCCGATGCCACGAAAGCGAGACAATCAGGAAGAAGGTCAAAGTAGATACCGTTCATCACGGGGCGAATGTCGTTGTTGTCGGTGGCGAAAAGTGTACGGTTGATGTTTTCGCACAATACTTTGGCATTGATGGTCAATGTCTTGGCATCATTGCCTATGTTTGACTTTTGCGGATACTCTTCAGCGTCTTGAGCCGTGAAATTGTATCGTCCGTTTTGGTATTCAATAGCCACCTCATAGGTCTCCGTGTTGACCTCGAACGTGAGAGGCTGTTCGGGAAGTTCCTTCACCGCGTCAAGGACAGTTCGGTTAGGAATGGCGAAATCGCCTTCCGCGTCGCATTCGTCAAGAGGAATCGTAGTCCTCATAAGGTTTTCACTGTCGGAGGCCGTGACCTCCATCTTCCCGTCGTGAACCTGGAAGAGGAAGCTCTCAAGGATGGCAAGGGAGTTCTTGCTGTTGATGACCTTCGCAAGGGTTTGCAAACGGCTGTTGAGAACCGTGCTTGAAAGTGTGAATCTCATCGTATCTTCAGTTTTGTTATATTTCACTATTATTATTGCACAAAGATACATATTATTTATTTAAAAGGTCAGAAAAGGAAAAAGCTTTTTCATTTTTTTCATTTTTTAATCATCAAACGCTTTGCCGTAAGCGATTTTTTCTCTAATTTCGCATAATATTCATAAATCATAAAATCCAATTTCACACAATTATGGCTTTACAAGGAATAGAAGTAGAAGGCGTAATCATAAAAGAGTATCCTGCGAAGGAAGGCACATCACAGCGCACTGGCAATGCATGGAAGTCACAGGAGTTTGTCATACAGACCAAGGACCAATATCCACGTGCTTGCCTTTTCCGCGTATTCGGCGCTGACAGGATTGCGCAATTCAACATTCACCAAGGCGATACCGTCCACGTATGGCTCGACATCAACGCCCGTGCGTGGCAAGACCGCTATTTCAACGATATCAATTGCTACCAATGCGACCATGTAGACCCTAACGCGGTGAGCACAGGCGTTCCGCCAGAGCAAGGCGGGCAATTGGGCGGGCCAACATCAATTTCGGAACCAGGCTTTAAACAGCCGGCAAAGGTAGACCCGCTTGGTGGTGGTGACGATAGCACTTCTGGCGAAGACCTGCCATTCTAAGACAAACGACAACACATAAACCACAACCCTACCATGACATCACAGCCTTGGTAGGGTTGTTCATGTATAGAAACAGAGACGATACTTATGTGGTTACTATTAGCATTCATGTCGGCGGCCCTTTTGGGTTTCTATGACTCGTTCAAGAAAAAGGCACTTCGCGGCAATGCTGTCATTCCCGTGCTGTTTATCAACACCGTGATTTGCTCGCTCATCTTCCTGCCTTTTATAGTGCTGTCGGCCATGGGCGCGCTGTCTTCGAACAGCCCTCTCCATGTCGGAGGCGGCGGTTGGGAGATGCACCGCTACGTCATTCTCAAGAGTGTCATCGTGCTTTCTTCTTGGTTGGCTGGATACATAGGCATGAAGCATCTGCCACTGACAATAGTTGGCCCTATAAACGCCACTCGCCCCGTGATGGTCCTTGTCGGGGCGTTGCTTGTCTATGGCGAGAGACTCAATGCTTGGCAATGGGCAGGTGTGGCGGTGGCGGCCACGTCTTTCCTCTTGCTCAGCAGGTCGGGCAAGAAGGAAGGCATCGACTTCGCGCATGACAAATGGATTGGGTGCATCGTGTTGGCGGCAATACTTGGAGCCGCAAGTGGACTCTACGACAAGTACCTAATGGCCTCGCCGTCGGATGGCGGCGTGGGACTCGACAGGATGGCCGTGCAATCGTGGTACAACATCTATCAGTCGGCGATGATGCTCGTGATGCTCGCCATAATCTGGTTTCCGCGGCGCAAGATTGACAGGTTTCATTGGAGTTGGTCGATAATAGGAATAAGCATATTCTTGTCAGCAGCCGACTTCCTCTATTTTTATGCGCTCAGCTTGCCAAGTGCGATGATTTCCATAATATCCATGATCAGGCGAAGCAGCGTGCTCGTGAGTTTCCTCATAGGTGGCGTCCTCTTCCATGAGCGCAATCTTAAAGGCAAGGCCATTGACTTGTTGTTGGTGCTTTTGTCCATGGTTTTGTTATTTATTGGAAGTAAATAGGCTTTTTCTTTTGATATTAAACACAAAAAGATTAACTTTGCAAAATGACTGACGCTTAAGCGTCCATGAGATAACTTAGCTTCTTATACAATGGCACAGAACATTTTCAAGGGATTAGGCATTGCTTTAATAACACCGTTCACGAAAGAGGGAGAGGTTGACTACAAAGCCCTCGCGAAACTCGTTGACTACCAAATAAACAACAACGCCGACTTCCTATGCATACTCGCTACCACGGCAGAGGCACCATGCCTTACCCGTGAAGAGAAAGACAAGATAACCGAAGTAATAAAGGATGTCAACAAAGGACGTGTACCATTGCTAAAATATTGCGGTGGAAACAACACCTACGCTGTCATTGAGGAAATGAAATCGACGGATTGGAGCGGAATAGACGGAATATTGAGTATTTGCCCATTCTACAACAAACCATCACAAGAGGGTCTATACCAACACTTCAAGGCCATTGCGCAAAACGCGCCATTGCCGATAGTGATGTACAACGTGCCAGGCCGCACTGGGGTTAACATGAAAGCCGCTACGACCGTGCGCTTGGCTACAGATTTCCCGAACATCGTTGGCATAAAGGAAGCGTCAGGCAGCCTGGAGCAGGTGGACGAAATATTAAAAAGCAAGCCACGCCACTTCGATGTTATAAGTGGTGACGACGCATTGACTTTTTCCATGATAGCAAGTGGGGCGATAGGCGTCATTTCCGTCATTGGCAACGCACTGCCCAAGGAGTTTTCAAGGATGATACGCTTGGAGTTCAACGGAGAGTATGAACCAGCACGCAAGATTCACCATATGTTTACCGAGCTGTACAAGTTGCTATTTATAGATGGCAACCCGGCTGGCGTGAAAGCACTGCTTAATGACATGGGATTCATAGAGAACGTCCTTCGTCTGCCACTTGTCCCGACAAATATTGAAACGAAACAAAAAATGGCCGAAATACTAAAGGAACTTAGATTCTGATTTCATGTAGGGGCTGGGAAAGTCCCTGCAATAACATTCCTCACAGGCGAACAAACATTTAAATACTGGATTTCATGAAAAAGGTTTTAACTTTAATCATCGTCGTGCTCGCCAGTATCTCGGCAAGCGCGCAGTTTGAACAGGGAAAGACATATATCGGCGCATCGCTCTCTGGGCTTGACCTCAGCTACAATGGCATCAACGAGGCAAAGTTCGGGATTAACGCGCAGGCGGGTGTCTTCGCCGCAGACAACTTGCTGGCTTATGCCCAAGCCGGCTTTGATCATCCTGGCAAGGAACATAGCAACTCTTTGAACCTTGGCGTTGGTGGTCGCTATTACATAACGCAGAACGGCATCTTCCTTGGTGCGAATGCAAAATATGTCCACTCCAAAGGCTATAACGACTTAATGCCTGGTATAGAGGTAGGCTATGCCTTCTTCCTCAGCCATACAATAACCATAGAGCCAAGCATATATTACCAGCAAAGCATAAAGAAGCATTCCGACTATTCTACCATAGGCTTGCGCCTTGGCTTTGGCATCTACCTTGGCAAATGATGGAACAATATCCATCCGTGTTGCTTGCGCGTGCCACTGATGAGCTTGGAAAACTGCCTGGCGTAGGGCCAAAGACGGCTTTGCGCCTTGCCTTGCATCTTCTAAAACAGCCAGTGGCTTCTGTCGATTCCTTTGCTAATGCCATCAGCAGGTTGAGGCATGACATTAAGTATTGCCGAATATGCCATAACATAAGCGATACGGATGTCTGCCCCATATGTTCGGACGATCGGCGCGACCATACTACTATATGTGTCGTGGAAAACGTGCAAGACATCATGGCGATAGAAAACACCCAGGCGTATCATGGGCTATATCACGTTTTAGGAGGCATTATCTCTCCTATGGATGGCATAGGCCCTGGTGACATAGAAATTGACTCTCTTGTAAGCAGGGTGGCGGCAGGCGGCATCAACGAAGTGATCCTCGCTCTCAGTTCCACAATGGAGGGAGACACCACCAACTTCTACATCACGAAACAACTTAAGCCTTTCAACGTGAAGCAAACTGTCATAGCAAGAGGCATCAGCGTGGGCAACGAACTGGAATATACCGACGAAGTGACACTTGGTCGCTCAATAGTGAATCGCACGCCGATAGAATGATTAGCTTTACAACTAATAAAACCATAAATCATTTTTTTGATGAGCAATTCCCGAAAACTACTCCTCGTAGAGTTTTGGATTCCCGTTTTCATCTGCTTCTGCGTCATTATCTTGTTCGAGAATGATTTGCTGCTCTCTGGTGGCTGGCTCGAAAACAAGGTGCAAGAATATTATGTGGCGATAGTCATGGAACTCTTGACCATAATGATGATCCCGCTATCCTTGAGATTGTTTAAGTTTGGCATCGTAAGACGGCAGCTGTTACTGAGCCCAATCCATTCACTTGTCACGTGGGGCACTTTGCGTCTTTGTATGCTTGCCGTGCCAATGATGGTCAATTGCTGGCTATATTACATGTTCATGAATGTAGCCTTTGGATACATGGGCATAATATGTGTCCTGTGTCTGTGTTTTGTGTATCCATCAAAAGCCAGGTGCCAAATGGAAGCCTCCGGAAAATAAGATGTTGCTGTCCGTTATTATAGTAAGCTACAATGTAAAAGACTATCTCTGGCAGTGTCTCACCTCGTTGCAGGAAGCTTTGAGGGACATCGACGCTGAGGTGATAGTGTTTGACAATCATTCCCACGACGAAACGGTGAAATACCTTCGCCCACTGTTTAGCGCCGTGAAATTTATAAGTTGCAACCATAATTTAGGATTCGCGAAAGCCAACAACCACGCAATAAGGCAAAGCAAAGGCAAATACGTGCTTTTGCTCAATCCCGACACTTTTGTAGCCGGAGACACTATCCGTCGCGCTTTAGCTTTTATGGAGGCGCATCCGCAGGCTGGGGGCGCTGGGGTCAGGATGACGAACCCTGACGGTACCGATGCCAAGGAGTCGCGGCGTGGCATTCCGACTCCGTTGACGGCAATGTTCAAGTTCGCCGGACTTTGCTCTCGCTTTCCAAAAGGCAAGCGCACAGGTCACTACTATATGGGCTGGCTTCCATGGGATGAAGAAGCAAAGATAGAAATCATCAGTGGGGCTTTTTCCCTTCTCAGGCGAACTGCTTTGGAACAGATTGGCTTGCTCGACGAGAATTTTTTCATGTATGGAGAAGACATAGACCTGAGCTATAGGCTGTTGGAAGGAGGTTGGGAAAATTGGTATTTGCCCTTGCGCATTCTTCATTACAAGGGAGAATCCACCCAAAAGTCGAGCTTCCGCTATGTCCACGTGTTTTATAAAGCCATGCTCATATTCTGTAAAAAGCATTATAGAGGTATGGGCAGGTTGCTGCTGCCTCTTTTGGGTGTCGCTGTCAATGCGAAAGCCATGATGGCATTTTGTGCTGTAGCGTTCAAGAAAGTTAGAAAAAACTTAGGGTTCGTGGATGCCGAAATTCAAGATTCCTTCTTTGTCATCCATGTCAACCCTGACAACATGAAAAAATGCCAGCGTCTCATTTCCGAGAATGGCTTATGGGCAGAAATCCATGATGCAAACACTAACTTTCTAAATGCCACATTGCCACATAAGAAAAGCCAAAGAACTTATATTACCTTTGATGCCATGGCTTTCTCCTACGCTGATATGTTGTCTGTCATGTACGATTACTATGAGGGAAGGGCACTAATTGCGGTGTATTATCCTAATGAGGACATGATAATTACCGAGCATGAGACCATTAAACGCAAAACGTGGATGTGATGAGGGTTATGCAATTGAATATGAGAGAAGATGAGTTGCCGAAAGTTATCCTTAGGGCGATGGAGCCAGAGGATCTTGACATGATGTATGTTATAGAAAACGACCACGACACGTGGAGCGTTACCGATGTGAATATGCCATATTCTCGCTTCGTCTTACACGAGTTCATTGCCAATGCCACTGGCGACATTTACACAGATAAGCAGGTGAGGCTAATTGTCACGGATAAAAGTAATGATTTTATCGGCATGATAGACCTGTTTAATTTCAACCCTCAACATAAACGAGCGGAGGTCGGAATCATCATAAGGAAAAAATATAGAAAACAAGGCTATGGCAAGGCTGCCCTGTCGGAACTCATCAGTTATGCCAGGAGGATAATCCATGTTCATCAGCTATACGTATATATGAGCGTAGAGAACACAAGTTGCATAAAACTGTTTGAAGAGAGCGGTTTTGAGCGTGATGCGGAGCTGAAAGACTGGCTTTTTGATGGCGATAACTATCATAATGTGTACTTGATGCATTTTTTTGTAAAAAAAACGGGTGGAAATTTGGTGGGATAAAAAAAACTTACTACCTTTGCACTCGCAAAAAAGAAATAAAGCCAACGAGGTGCGTTAGTTC
>DJQL01000131.1:0-4071 GCA_002437565.1 Prevotella sp. UBA6387 | reverse complement strand
CGAATCTCGTACGCACCGCAAAAAGCCATTCGTCTTTTGATGAATGGCTTTTTTTGTGTATGTTGTTGCGTTTACGGAAAAGCATCGACTTTTCCGTATTAGCCCCCTTGCCTTTTAAGCATAATGTCGAAAGGCGTGAATCTGGTGTTTAATAGAGGCTTTTTCGCTTCTCGCTTTTGGTATAGCCAATTATTCCGAGGAGAATTGAAATGACGGGTAAAATGTTGAATATGTTATAGTTTGTGAGGCCTGTAGCGTACAACATGGCGAAGCAAATGACTCCGCCGTAGACGAATTGTAACCCGACGTGGCGCATGGTCATGGTGCCAAGTCTTTTGGCGGTTGCCAATGACTTTCTTAATATGGTAAATGTCTTTCGCATGATAATGCTTATCAATATATATGTATGGATGCAAAATTACAAATAAAAACGTGTCCTTGGTAGTGTTGCATGTTAAAATGAATGTTAAAAGATGACTAAAAAGATAGTTATGCCATTGATGTTCAGATAAAAAAGCGTATCTTTGCACTCGCATTTTTGCAAAACAACAAATTTTTCATTTCAAAGTAGTATGAATCAATACGAGACCGTTTTCATTTTGACTCCCGTTTTGTCTGATGAACAGATGAAGGAAACGGCCGCTAAGTTCAAGAAGCTGCTCACCGACAATGGTGCTGAGATTCTTAACGAAGAGGCTTGGGGATTGAAGAAAATGGCTTATGCCATTGAGAAAAAGTCAACAGGCTTCTATTGCCTGTTTGAGTTCAAGGCAGAGCCTACAGTAGTTGACACTCTTGAGACCGGCTTCCGCCGCGACGAGAAGGTAATCCGTTTCATGACAGTGAAGCTCGACAAGTATGCTGCCGCTTATGCGGAGAAGCGTCGCGCAAAGCTGGGTAAAAAGTTGGAGGCATAATCATGGCAGAGCAGAATAACACACGCGCTAACAATAGTGAGATTCGTTATCTCACCGCTCCTTCCATAGACACGAGGAAGAAGAAGTATTGCCGTTTCAAGAAAAGCGGCATCAAGTATATCGACTACAAGGATCCTGAGTTCCTCAAGAAGTTCCTTAATGAGCAGGGTAAGATTCTTCCTCGCCGTATTACAGGTACTTCGCTGAAGTATCAGCGCCGCGTGGCTCAGGCTGTGAAGCGTGCCCGCCAGATTGCGTTGCTTCCATTCGTAACCGATTTGCTGAAATAATAATAAGGAGGCTAAGACATGGAAATCATACTTAAAGAAGATATTATCGGTCTTGGATACAAGAACGAGATCGTGAACGTGAAGAACGGTTACGGCCGCAATTATCTCATCCCTACAGGCAAGGGCGTTATCGCTTCTGAGAGCGCCAAGAAAGTCCTCGCTGAGAACCTGAGACAACAGGCTGCCAAAATTGCAGCCAAGAAGGCTGATGCGGAGAAGCGCGCAGAGGCTCTCAAGGATGTTGTTGTTACGGTGGTTGCAAAGGTTGCGGCAACTGGTCACCTCTATGGCTCTGTTGGTCCTGCTAAGGTCGCAGAGGAGCTCGCTAAACTTGGTATTGAGATTGATCGTAAGATTATCACCATGCGAGAGGCACGTAAGGTGGGTGAGTTCGAGGCTACTGTTCATTTCTGCAAGGATGTGGAGGTGAAAGTTCCTGTTAAGGTTGTAGCAGAGAAAGAGGAGCCTAAGGCTGTTGAACCAGAGACTCCTAAGGCGGAAGAGGCTTCGAAAGCTGAGGAAACCCCCAAGGCAGAAGAGGCTCCAGCCGCAGAGTAATCGCTTTATATTTGCACTGTAAAGCAAAAAATCATAATGATCCCATTCGCTACTTGTAGTGAATGGGATTTTTATTAAGATAATCACTCTAATTAAATATTTTATATCTGAATACTAATATGAAAGCATTCGTTTTTCCCGGACAAGGCTCGCAGTTTGTGGGTATGGGCAAGGATTTGTATGAGAACAACGCATTGGCAAAAAAGCTCTTTGATAAGGCTGACGAGATACTTGGCTTCAAGATTACCGAAATCATGTTCGCGGGTACTGATGAGCAGCTCAAGGAGACCAAGGTGACGCAACCAGCCGTCTTCCTTCACAGTGTGATTTCAGCCCTTTGCCTTGGCGATGACTTCCAGCCGGCAATGGTAGCGGGACACTCGCTTGGAGAGTTCTCGGCTCTTGTGGCCAGTGGTGCTCTCGACTTTGAGGATGGCTTGAAGCTCGTTGCGGCGCGAGCCAACGCAATGCAGAAAGCCTGTGAGAAGAACCCTGGCACCATGGCAGCCATTATCGCCTTGCCAGACGAGACTGTTGAGCAGGTGTGTGCCGAGGTCAGCAAGGAAGGCAAGGTCGTAGTGGCCGCTAACTACAACTGCCCTGGCCAGCTCGTTATTTCTGGTGACAAGGAGGCTATTGCCGAGGCTTGCGAGAAGTTGAAGGCCGCCGGCGCAAAGCGCGCATTACCTTTGGCAGTGGGCGGAGGTTTCCATTCGCCTCTCATGCAGCCTGCGAAGGAAGAGCTCCAGGCTGCCATCGAGAAGACACGATTCTCCGCTCCTAAGTGCCCAGTATACCAAAATGTTGACGCGAAGCCTCATACTGATCCAAATGAGATCAAGGCCAATCTCATAGCACAGCTTACAAGTCCAGTGCGCTGGACCAAGAGCGTGCAAAATATGATAGCCGATGGCGCCGACGACTTCACGGAGTGTGGCCCAGGCAAGGCTTTGCAAGGCATGATTCATCGCATCGACAAGGCAGTGGCTGCTCACGGAATTGCCTGATTGCTCGATGAACAAAAAGGTTATTATATACCAAGTCTTCACGCGCCTTTTCGGCAATCGCAACACTTCCCTTAAGAAGAATGGTACGCTTGCCGAGAATGGGGTGGGGAAGATGAACGACTTTGATGTAGTCAGACTGAGGAAAATACACGACATGGGCTTTACGCACGTGTGGTATACAGGTATCATTCGTCATGCTACTACTACAGATTACTCGCAGTACGGTGTTCCGCGCCAACACGCTTGCGTGGTTAAGGGCAAGGCTGGTTCGCCATATGCCATTACGGATTATTATGACGTGGATCCTGACATAGCCGAGAACATTCCGGAGCGTATGGTGGAGTTCGAGGCTCTCGTGCAACGAACCCATGAGGCTGGCATGAAGGTGATAATAGACTTCGTGCCCAATCATGTGGCGCGTGAGTATCATAGCGTAAACCTTCCTGAAGGTGTAAGCGACCTGGGTGCAAATGATGACAAGACCAAGCATTTTGACCCACATAATAATTTTTATTATTGTCCAGGGCATGCTTTTGTGTCTCCTGTGTCACCAGCAGATGGCGAGGAACCTTATGTGGAGACCCCCGCTAAATGTACTGGTAACGACAAGTTTTGCGCCGAGCCAGGCAAGTACGATTGGTATGAGACGGTTAAGCTCAACTATGGTGTCGACTATTGCGATGCCAGTGGTCGTAGCTATCACTTCACTCCAATTCCCGACACATGGAAAAAGATGACCGACATTTTGCTCTTTTGGTCGGAAAAAGGCATTGATGGCTTCCGTTGTGATATGGCGGAGATGGTTCCGTCAGATTTTTGGTGTTATGCCACGGGTATAGTGAAGGAGCGTTATCCGCAGCTTGTTTTTATAGGAGAGGTTTACGATACAAACCAATACCGCAAGTATGTGGCTTCTGGTTTCGACTACCTATACGACAAGGTCGGTATGTACGATTGTCTTCGTGACGTGGTATGTGAGCGACGTCCAGCCAACAGCATTACATGGTGCTGGCAGAATACGGATGACATAAAGGAACACATGCTCTACTTCCTTGAGAACCACGATGAGCAACGCGTCGGCAGCGACTTTTATTGCGGCGATGGTGCCAAGGCGGTGCCAGCCCTTGTGGTCGCAGCCCTCTTGCAGAAAAACCCGTTCATGGTTTATTTCGGCCAGGAGGTTGGCGAGTGCGGCATGGATGCGGAAGGTTTTTCGGGCAAAGATGGACGCACAACCATCTTCGACTATTGGAGCGTGGATTCGGTAAGACGAGAGTTTTTCACTTCTGATGGGCTTAC